>JAOAGX010000017.1 GCA_026415535.1 Armatimonadota bacterium
AGATGTGTATAAGAGACAGGGATATGACCGGTTCCGAATGCAACGACGAGATGCGCGCCGTCGACGGCAAGGTTCAGTTCCTGTCGAACAATGCCGGGGGAATTACAGGCGGGCTCACGACCGGACAACCGATTGTGGCCCGGTTGGCGGTCAAGCCGACTCCCACAATCAATAAGCCGCAAAAGACTATCGACAAGTATACCCTCGAAAACCGCGAGTTAGCCGCAATAACCAGGCGCGATCCGACTATTGTTGGGCGTGTCTGGCCTGTAGCAGAAAACTACACAGCGCTAGTGCTGCTAGATCATCTGATGGCACACTACGGCTATCAGGCGATTAAGGCGAAAGTCGAAAGCGCCGGCAGCGCTTAGTAAATGCGGCGCCTAATAAATAGGACTCGCAGTTATTTTGACCAAGCCTATGTTGGTGGCGCAGCTCGATTCTGGGGATTATAAAAGCCGATATAGGTCTAACTTCTGATCTCCCTGAGCAGCTCCGCCACCTTTTCCTCCATTTTTTCCTTCGTCCTCGCCTCTAGGTTCAGGCGGATAAGAGGCTCGGTGTTGGAAGGGCGAACATTGAACCACCAATCATCGAACTCGGCCTTGTAACCGTCGAGCCAAGTGGTGCGCTTGGCTGTCGAACCGTACTTGGATTCGAGCCGCTTAAGAACCGCGGGAATATCCTTTACCTCCGAGTTAATCTCGCCGGAGTGGTAGTATCTTCTTAGCGGGTTGACAATCTCGGACGCAGGCTTATTCTCGGCAAGAAGAAGCTTGATGATGTTGAGCATCGCGAGGTCACCGTTGTCGGTAGTGTAGAAGTCGCTAAAGTAATAGTGGCTTGACAGTTCGCCTCCGAAGTAACCTCCCTCCTCGCGCATCTGCTTCTTGATAAGCCCGTGCCCGACTCGGCACTCAATTGCCTTGCCACCAGCCTTCTCTATCTCTTCCGGCACAGCCCAGCTCGAACGGAGGTCGTAGAGTATCTCCGCGCCGGGCTTCTTCTTGAGAATCTCCCGGGCGATAAGGGCCGTTATAAAGTCTCCCGGAATGATCTGGCCCTTTTCGTCAACAAAGGCAACTCGGTCGGCGTCGCCATCATACGCCACCCCGAGATCCGCGTTCTCATCCACGACTCGATCGCGAAGAGCAAGCAAGGTTTCGGTCTTGAGCGGATTTGCTTCGTGGTTGGGGAAAGATCCGTCTAGCCGCCAGTAAAGTCGAACCGGGGTTGCTCCGACCTTGTCGCATATGGTCGGCAGCACAAATCCGCCCATCCCGTTCGCGCAGTCGATGACTAGCTTAAGTCCGCCAAAATCCCGAAGTCCAGCAGTGTCAAGCACGGCGTCGGCATATGCCTCGAGTACGTCCTCCTTCGGCAGTACCCTCCCTTTCTGCGGCGGATCGACAAAATCGCCTTCACATGCCATTTTCCACAGGTCTTCGTTCGACACGAAGGCAATCGACGGAATTGCGCTGTGACCCGTCATCTTGTAACCGTTATACTGGGCTGGGTTGTGAGAAGCGCTACATTGAATCCCAGCATCGGCCTTTAGGTAATTCACAGCGAAGTAATACATCGGGGTTGACGCAAGCCCGATCGGAACTACATCTGCGCCTTGATCGAGAACACCCCGAATAGTTGCCGCCTCAAAAGGCTCGGCGGATTCCCGCATATCGTGGCCAACCACGACACGCTTGCAACCGAGCGCCGTCACGAAAGCGCGAGCTATGCGATAAGCATCTTCATCGTCTATCTCCTCAGGGTAAAGCCCTCTGATGTCGTAAGCTTTGAAAATCTCTTTCTTTATGCTTTTGTATCCCAAACTCATAAATGCCTGTCCTCCTGAACCGACAAGATTATACCACGCCAAGTCTACGAATCGAGAAAATAAACCGAGCCGGAGATCCTTGAGGTGTGCCGCTCCTTCGAGGGCTTTCTAGCTTTTGAAAAGAGTCTAAATCGCAGGAAAAGCAGCACGTTATTTTGCAAGTACATTATCGGTCATGCTGACAACGAGCTCATTGTATCTGATCGCAAACCACATCCACAAGAACACTGCACAGGCGGCGGCTGCGAGCACACCGGAATCATTAAAAGAAAACGTGGTAAAGACAGCCACGCAGCAGCCTATGACCGCGCCCCTCTCGCCGCGGCTGAGTCGAGACTCCGTCAAGCGCCGAGCGCCAACCATATATATTATGGCCGCCCCCAACAGGCTAAGCGCAAGCAATCGGCTCCACAAGCTCGTAGATAGCAACATTATGTTTAGAGTCACCTTGCGCTGGATCATCTCAAGCGCACCTATCGGCCCGGCTCCTGCTATTGTTGCCGCCATCCTACCAATGTGCGACTGCGACCCTCCTGCACGAAGCGCATCAACCGCGAACAGGCCGACAATACCGACCACACCCGCAAGCGCGATCAGTGCGATTCTACGCGCCCCGGATCTCCATCCCCACGCCACCGTCAAGAACGCCGCCATTGCCGGTGCGAAGGCGGCTGCTCCTCCTCCATTTGCTCCCAGGCTTGGCCAGCCGATAAAGAAGAAGACCAACAGGAAGATAGAGAAGAGGATTACCTTTGTGGAGAGGGTCGGCTCCCACCCGTACTCACCCCTGCTACTAAGTAATGGGGAAATGAACTTACGTCCCCACCTATTACGGCGTTCAGAGGGTTTGCCAGACCTCAAAACCGCTCCGGTGCCCATGATCGTCGCCCCGATAAGCGTCCCCATGAGTTCGTTGCCCAGACCATAGTACCGAGCGCCCTCGGTGAGGTTGTATCCCGCCACAGAACTGGAGATCAAAGGCGCGCCTCGCGCAAGATCAACCAGAATGCTCGAGACTATCACCACGCAGAGCCACACAAAAGCCCGCATCGGCTGCCTCAACACCACGCCAAACCCAGTCAGCACCAGCACTGTCAAACCGAAAAGCAGTGCAACCGTCCCCCAAAGCCCACCCGAGTAAACCGCCGGCGCATACAACATGGCTAGCGGAATCGCAGCCGAAATTAACGCAGCCCAGACCGCCGCTTTCTTGAGCCACATCGCACCGAAAATTAAGGCCGCAGTCGCCAGAACAACCACGGCCGATTGGACCACGCTGGCGCCTCGCATTGCAACCTGCCTCTGTGCCTGCTTGATTGCCTCTAAATTGAGTTTCAGCAAGGCCTCTGCCGCGCTCGTATGACTGACGGCCGACACAGGCCTGCCAATCATTCCTGGAGGAACCTTTAGTCCGAAGAATGCTAGCACGGTTGGAGCGACATCACATATCGTGACGACCCCCGTCCTCCGTGTTGAAGGGGATGTAAGCATTCCGCCTTTGAATCCGGGGCCGCGGATCAGGATCGGCGTGAGCCGTTCGTAATCGATATCACTTGATATTCGCGGCGAAGGCGAAAGGAGCACAAGGGTGTCTTTCTCGAAGTCGAGGCGAGCCGAGACCCGCCCAATCATATAGTCGAGCCGTGCTATGGCGGATTCCCGCAATCGAGTCGACTGATTTTCGGTGCACAGCTCGGCGTAGCGGTCGACCCTGTAAGTATCGCCGAAATCGACTACCACGAACCGACACTCCTCCAAAACTCGGTCGAGCTCGCGCACGACCATTTCTAGGTTGGAGCGAGTGCCGAAGGGAGCACCCTGGTCGCGCAGGGTGAAATCAGGCGAATCTATTTTACCACAGTCGACCAAGCCCATCCGGTCCATCGCAATAGCGACGGCCTCGCAATGCCACTCACCGGGGATGGTTGAGTTACCAACTACGGCCGTCTTGACGCCGGCAGCACGAAGCTCGCTTCCCAAAAAACCAGGCTTCGCCCGATACGCTGCCGTAGAGTTGATACGACCAATCTTGACGATCTCAGTGTGGACGATCTGAGCAGACCCGGGTTTCCAACCCGTTCTGCATTTCCAAAGGTCGCTTGCGGTAGAAAGAAGTTGTGGACGAAGTGAACTTTGGTAAGTTCCTGTCTTGTCCTTCCTTTGCAAGGGGGATAGAGGAGAGCTCGCCGTCCCATCCACGAAGGAGGAGTTTAAATAATTTAGAGGAGTAACAACGCCGGCAGCTCTACGAACCTCAGCTCCACCAGTCGCCATCGCCCCGGCGCCAATTGTGAGGCATCCTGACTCCATACCCGGATTGTCGACCGGTTCGATGAGCTTGCTTGGTCTGCCAGTGCGAACGTTCATCAAAGCCGCGGAGCCTTCTTTAAAAAGAGTGCTTAGATTACGCAGTCGCTTGCTCACGATATCGCGAATACTAAGATTTCCGGCCACCACAATAACAAGCTTAGATGAACTGTTGGCGGCCTCACATGAGACGCAAGTCAGGATAACCAAGGCAACAGCGGCGCCAACTAGCACTACAAATTTGGGCAAAGTCGCAGAGGATACATATCTTGGACAATCTTCGTACTTGGCAGGAACCCGAGAATCAGTGTTTTCCACTCTCAATTCAGTCTCCACGTACCCTTGCGCTGACGCTATTTATATCCTGAGGCTTTTTCTTGCCAAAGAATACGTCCAGTATGGCTCGGCAGACGGGCGCGGCTGAAGTAGCGCCGTGCCGTCCGTGTTCTACTATCGCCGCGACGGCGATCCTCGGGTTTTCGACCGGAGCGAAGCAAATAAACCAGCCGTGCGCAGGTCTCGGCGGATCCTCAGCAGAGCCGGTCTTGCCGGCAACCGCCACGTCTGGTATGTCGGCGACTTTACCGGTCCCGCTTGTTACGGCAAGACGCATGCCTTGCACGACGAGTTCGAACGCCTCTTTTGAAGCCTGTACTTTGCGAACAACTTTCGGCCTGGTTCGCCTGACAACATCTCCATTCGGCTCGACGATTTCCTCGACAAGATACGGACGATGGACTTCCCCTCCAGTCGCCACTGCCCCGCACATCACCGCCATCTGGAGCGGGCTAACCTGGATATAGCCCTGGCCAATTGAACAGCTTATTGTCTCACCCGGCCACCAAGGTTCGTGCAACTTTTCGAGCTTCCACCGGGTATCTGGAATCGTTCCGACGCTCCCGTCGCGCTTGCGACTTTCCTTGGGCAGGTCGATCCCGGTCGCAGATCCCAGTCCAAACTGCCTTGCCACCTTTGCTATACGATCTATCTTGAGCCTTCTTCCGAGGTTGTAAAACCACACGTCGCAGGACTGAGCCATCGCATTCAGAAAACCGACGTGCCCGTGCACCCTCCAACAACCAAACCTGTGCCTACCAAGATAGAACGAACCGGGGCAATTAACCGACGTGTTGACATTGCACTCGTTGTAAATCAGTCCTGCAATCGCCGTCACAGGCTTGAAAGTCGATCCAGGCGGGTAGACATTGTAAACACAGCGGTTTTGAAGTGGCCTGCCCTTGTTGCGGACGATCTTCTCCCAATCGGCGGCCTTTACGCGTTTAACGAAAATGTTCGGATCGTAGGCAGGACTGCTGACCATTGCGAGCACACCACCAGTGCGAGGGTCTATGGCAACAGCCGCCCCAACCTGTGACCCAAGAGCTCGGCTGGCAGCTATTTGCAGGTCGCGGTCGATGGCCAATCTTAGCGTCTTCCCCGGAAGTGAGGGCTTCTCGCCCAGCACTCGGACTACAGCTCCCAGCGCGTTGACTTCGACCTGCTTACCGCCATCCAACCCACGCAAGTATTTTTCGTATTGTTTTTCCAGCCCCTGCTTGCCGATGTAATCGCCGGGTCTGTAGTCATTGCCAGCCCTACGAGCGACTTTTAATTCCTCCTCGCTGATTTCGCCCAAGTGACCCATTATATGAGCCACCGCCGGACCGTCAGGGTAGTGTCTGATCTGGTCCAGTTCGACACTTACACCGGGCAATTTCATTCGAAGCTCGCTGATGCGAGCGACCATCTCAAGAGGCGCATCTATCTTAACCCTTGCCGGCGCCCCGGGATGTCCGCCTCTCTTGGCGATTATCGAATCCAGTTCAGAAGGCGTTACTCCAAGCACGCCGCACAGCGTCTTGAGCGCTTCCGGATTCTGCTTTAGCTTTGAGGGCGTCGCAAGCACGACGAATTGCGGCCTACTCGTGGCAAGCACACGACCATTCCGGTCGAGAATGGTCCCTCGCGGAGCCCGCGTTCGTAGCAGCCTGATCCTGTTTGACTCCGACAGAGTCAGCAGTTCTTCGCCAAGAACTATCTGTAAATACCAAAGACGAGCGATCAGGAGAAAGAATAGGGCTATTACCAGCCCAGCGAGCTTTCTAATGCGCGATATCTGGAGCTTTCGATCCTCGTGCTGAGTCAGCATTTTCTAGCGAGGCAAGGCGAGGGAATATTTTGACAGTCTCGAATGGATATCCAGAACCATCGATAAGAACCCCTTGTGACCACTAAACGCCCCCCATAACTTACCCACTACCTAGCCGGGCGCTTATGCACGCTGCAAACTTCTGAAGGCACCTCGTCGACCGGAATCTTCTTCCTCGTAACCGGACAATAAGGACCGGCGAGTAAGCCCGATTCGGCACACACAACCACCGTTGTAAGCTGTCGCTCGGGGAAGCCAACCTCTCTATCGGGCCGTCTGGTTGACTCCTCTTCGGTCCCTGTCTCGCGTCTAGCTTCTCCAAGACGGCCGTGTATCGTACAATACGACGTTGGCAAATTGCTCTCTGAAAACGTCCTAACATGAGTGGACGGACAAGCGGGGGTAGCGAGCAACTGGCTTTCGTCACAAATGCGATAGGCCCGCATCCCGTCGGCAACAGTGGCGTCGGGGGCTGGTTCAGCACTTGGTTTGTTCGATTCGACGCTTTCCGGTCTGTCGTCTCTCCTAACATCGTTATGTCTTCGTCCAGCTTTCTTAGCGGTGCTTTCCTGCTCATTACGATGAATCCTGTCGTAAATAGGTATCGCTCTGAGCATGAATAATCGCCAAGCAGGAAGACAGGTGGAACCTCCGTAAGCTCCGCGCATCGGACTGTAGTCATCGTTGCCTGCCCAACAGGCCGCCACCAACTTGCCCGGTATATAACCTATAAACCAGGCGTCTCTGTCATCGTTTGTAGTGCCGGTCTTACCGCGCGCTCCGGGAACGTCTCTTGCCCTGATACCGGTGCCGGACGTGACTACCGCCCGAAGGCACTCGTCCATCATTTCCAACGTTCTTTTGGAAATCACCTGCCTACCCTCAGGAATAAAGTCTTCCAGAGTCTCACCCCGGCTGTTGGTAACCCGAATAACGCAGCACGGCTCGACATGGACTCCCTCATTGGCGAAAGTGCCATATGCGGAAGCCATCTCAAGCGGGTGGACACCCTTCACACCGCCAATTGCCGTTGAAAGATAGGGTTCCAATTCGGAATGAATGCCCATTAGTTGGGCGTATTTGATAACCTTGTCAATCCCAACCTTGTCGGCGGTGTAAACAGCGGCGGTGTTGACCGACTTTGCAATAGCCATCTTGATCGACACCGAGGCCGGATACCAGCCGTCGTAGTTGCGAGGGCTCCAAATTCTGCCATTGGCACCACGATAGGCGCGTCTACCACCTGGAACACGTGTTGAAGGCCTCATCCCGCCTTCCTCAAACGCTGCCGTGTAAACAAACACCTTGAAGGCGCTTCCCGGTTGGCGACCGCGACCCTGGGTGCATCTGTTAAAGTGACTTGCCGGGTTAACGCTTCCGACCATCGCGCGAATGTAGCCTGTGGCCGGTTCTATCGCGACGAAGCAACCCTCGGTAACACGCCTTTGCTTGGATAATGCTCTGATAGTAGTCCTAAGCGCATGTTCGGCGATCTTCTGCATTTCGTAGTTTAAAGTCGTGTAGACACGCAGTCCACCGCAGAAAAGAACGTCATCCGGATAGCGCTTGCGAAGCTCGCTGGTCACGTAATCAACAAAGTGGGGTGCTTTGTAGGTGCTTCGACCTCTTGCCCGCGGGACTATAGTGATAGGGGTTTTCTTGGCCTGAATACGTTGTTCGGGAGTTATGAACCCGAGTTCTTCCATACGCTTGAGAACCATATTGCGGCGTTTGAGCGCAGCCTGTAGGTTCTCGTGCGGCGAGTAGACCGAAGGCTTCTGCGGCAGCCCGGCAAGCAGTGCGCACTCGGAGAGATTGAGCTGATTGACGTCTTTGCCGAAGTAGACTTTAGCGGCAGCTTGCACGCCAAACGACCCGCTGCCGTAGTAGACCCGGTTGAGGTAGAGTTCGAGAATCTTGTCCTTTGTGAAGTTGCGCTCCAGGAGTATCGCGAGCACTGCTTCCTGAGCCTTGCGCTCGACGGTCTTGCGCTGAGTGAGGTAAACGTTTCGCGCGAGCTGTTGGGTGATCGTACTTCCACCCTGCTTGATCTTATGGCCACGAATGTTCTCCCACATAGCGCGGAATATCGCGCGCATATCTACCCCCGAGTGCTGGTAGAACCGAGCGTCCTCGATTGCTATGGTGGCGTCGCGCAGTGCCTTGGGGATGTCCTTGAGCGGTACGTTGGTGCGATCCTCTCGAAATATGCGCGCGAGAATGACGCCGTCGCTGGAGTAGATGATCGTAGCCTCCGGAGCCTCTACGGAATGCACCTTCGGAAGCGCCGGAGCGAGGTTGACGAACATCGCCAATACTACCCCGACCGACGAGCTAATAGCGATCAGGATTAATACCTGAAGCGAACTCACGAGCAAACGCAACTTGCTGCGCCCGCGCCGCGGCCGCTGTAATTTTGTTGAAGCCGAAAAAAACATACCTTTTTGGTTGCAATACCGCCTTGATTATAGCACGAGTCCCAGTCTGCACGTCTAAGTCCACGCAAGGCGCCGCGTTTCAATTGCAAGAAATCCTTCGCTTCGCTCATAACCGACGGTGATCATCAGAACGAAGTACTAGTTTGTATCGTTCCGAGCGGAGCGAAGAATCCCGGCGGCAAGAAGGACAAAACGCCCTAAGGAGTGAGATCGTAACCGGCTACTACTCTGAACGTGCTATAATCTCATTAGCCGGACAACAGCAATGTACGAAATCACCATCGAAGACACATTCGACGCCGCACACTGTCTGCGTGAATATTCGGGGACCTGCCGGAACCTACACGGTCATACCTACCGTGTCTGCGCACGATTCCGCTACACCAAACTCGACGAGTCGGGCATAGCACTAGATTTTCGCAAGGCGAAGCAGGCCCTTCGCAACGTCACTGATTATCTAGACCACACTTATATGAACGAACTACCGGAGTTTTCGGTGCAAAATCCGACCGCTGAGAATATTGCCAGATTTATATACTGCCGACTAAAGGAGACGCACCCTGAACTTGCCAGCGTGAGCGTTTGGGAAACGGCAACTTCTTGCGCTACGTATTACGAAGACGACCCTCGGATCGCTCCATGAACCAGAGACTTTAAGTTTGGAGATGCGACCTTGTTGGATGTGGCGCTAAAAGCGTCCGAAAAGCACCATAAGGTTGGGGCTAGCACAGCAATCCAGTGCAGCGGACTGCGCGACACCCCGAAGGTTGCTGTCCTTCATCCAGACCCAAGCGAAAGATCTCACCGCGACTTAGAGATTCTTCGCTTCGCTCAGAATGACGCATCACGCTCATAATGGGTTGGGAGACCTTCGGAGCACTCAGTGGATCGAAGCTTTCGAGCTGACACGACGTTTGCAATCAAAATTGCGGAGCAAGCAGTAATCCAAAAATGAGCGTCGCCTTGACAGGTTGGCTTCGCGAAATGTTCGTATCGATTCAGGGAGAAGGCCTCTTTTGTGGCCGACGGCAGACTTTTGTCCGTTTCGCCGGTTGCAACCTTGACTGTCGCTACTGCGACACGCCTGCCTCTCGCGAGCCGCACCCTTTGTTTTGCAGCGTCGAAACATCTCCTGGCGGATCGGTTGAAATCTTGCCGAACCCGGCTTCAATCGACGCGGTGTTGGAGCGCTGTCTCGCGCTTGGTTCCAAATCAATCGCGCTTACCGGCGGCGAACCGCTTTGCCAGCCCGAATTCGCAGCAGCCCTATCATGCGAGCTCAGGCGCTATGGACAAGAGGTTTATCTGGAGACCAACGGCACTCTCCACGAAAGCTTGTTGCTGGTTCTGCCTCACATCGATATTCTGGCTATGGACGTCAAGATTCCCAGTGCTGCCGGGCGCGAACTTTGGAAACTGCACGAACTATTTATCGACAAGGCTGCGTGTTCCGAGTCGTTCGTGTTCGCTAAGGCGATTGTAACCGAAGAAACGACTGAAGATGAAATCACATACTGCGCCGAGCTCATAGCCTCGCGACGTCGCTCGATCCCGCTAGTGATCCAACCTGTAATGGGAGAACCTGTCTGCGCTCGCCACCTGATGAAGCTGCAAGAAGCGGCACTAGTAAAGCTGGAGGATGTGCGCGTCATTCCTCAATGCCATAAGATTCTAGGTTTGCCATGAGACGCATAGGTATTACAACCACGATCCCGGTCGAAGTTGTTTACGCCGCCGGTTGCGTACCGGTCGACCTCAATAATGCGTTCATTAACTCCGATGACCCTGCTGCTCTAGTTGCGCAGGCAGAATTGGATGGCTATCCGCGCACAGCCTGTGGCTGGATCAAGGGTATTTACTCGGTCGTAAAGAGCAGCATTTGCGATGCGGTGATTGCGGTGGTGGAAGGTGACTGTTCCCAGACTCAGGCTATGGTCGAAACGCTTGAGGCTACCGGCGTAGAAATCATCCCATTCGCCTTCCCCTACGGACGTGATCGCGATCTGCTTCGCCTGCAGATCGACAAGCTCATTGCGCGCTTAGGAACTACGTGGGACGCCGCTTTTGAATGGAAACACCAGCTGGACCGAATAAGACGGAAAGTCTGGATGCTCGACGAGCTCACCTGGACACAGAACGCGTTCAGCTCGTTCGAAAACCACTATTACCAGGTCTCTTGCAGCGACTTCAACGGAGATCCTGCTGCTTTTGAGGCATCAATCCCCAGTCCCAAACCCACAACATCGGATTTGCGCCTGCGGCTCGGCTACATCGGTGTTCCACCGATCTTCACTGACTTTTATCAATACGTTGAAACCCTCGGCGCTAAGATTGTTTTCAACGAGGTCCAGCGACAGTTCACGATGCCGTTCGAAACGAATGATCTAGTAGAGCAGTATCTGCTATACACGTATCCCTACGACATATTCGGCCGAATAGAGGACATCAAACGCGAAGTCAGGCGCCGAAGCATTGTCGGACTGATTCACTACACGCAAAGTTTCTGCTTCAGGCAGATTCAGGATCTTATCATACGACGGCATATCGACCTACCTATACTAACAATCGAAGGCGAGGCGCCCACCAAGTTGGATGCACGAACAAGAGTGCGGATTGAGAGCTTTGTGGAAATGCTGAGGTAATACGTAATCGCGCCGGGAATTTCTAAGCGCTCTTTGCAGCAGATTCGGTGTCCCTGGCTGGTTCGCCATTCATCAGCGCAATCAGATTGTCCTCGGGAATTCCTAGTACCTCGGAAAGTTCTTCCAACAGTAGCTTCTTCGCGCGCTTGATCTGGTGCTGTTCGCTGACTTTGGGGTAACGAGATTTGGGTTCGGTCAATTGGTGTCGGATCGCGCGTGCTAGTTCTAGTGGGTCGTTCCAGCACAGATCGCGCAGTCCCGATGTCATTTTACAGTCTTCAGCTTCACCCGACAGTATCTTAAGCACCCTTTCGAGAGTGTCGGGCGATGAGACCGGTCGTAGACCAACTTCCTCGGCTGAATCCACTGGCACAAAGATGGTGGATGCCAGAGACGGCTTGGGGATTACGTAGTAGTCGCGTCTTTGTCCATCTTGAATTCGCGTCTCGATTCCTCGTATCACCCCGACTCCGTACCTCGGATGCAGGACTCTATCACCGATCTCCACTTAGAAGACGCCCTCCTTTCGAGATACTTGCGCCGGAACCGTTGCGCGATAGGCGAAATCGAAACACGTCCAGCGTGCAGCGAACCAAGAGTGTCCGTTTCGTTGCCTAAACGGCCGATCCTCTGTATTTTACCGGCTCCTCCGCCAAAAGTCAATCCCACCTAGCCGATGTTGTTGCGATAAAGGCGTTTTCGAACGTCTGGGAGATTCTTCGCTGCGCTCAGAATGACAACCTGACTGGTGCGTTATTGTCAGCAAAGCGAAGAATCTGCGCTAGCAAGGGTGAACGGATGTCCAGTCTAGGCTATTGCAATAGACACATTTTTCGGCGGTTCTCTTGCCTAGCCGACCGACACTAAATCACCTTGCGGCGTGTCTTATCGCGATGGCCCAGTCACATAGCGATGCAGAGATACCCTCTACAAAGATACGTCATTCTGAGCGTAAGCGAAGAATCTCGGCGTATTGGTGAACGAGGCGTTGCGTCGAGATCCTTCGCTTCGCTCAGGATGACAATCTCCGACCAGCATGAAACTTTCCGATCAGGGCGACACTTTTCAACCAGGATGGGACTCTTCGATTAGGATGATGAGAAACCGTCGTTCTAAGCGTAGGGAAAAGAATCCGCTGTTGCACCGCGTCATTCTGAGCGCAAGCGAAGAATCCAGGTATTTGGTGAATGATTACGTCGCGCTGAGATCCTTCGCTTCGCTCAGGATGACACTTTAATACCGGGATGAAATTTCTCGATCATGATGAGAGTTTTCGATCATGATTATGAGAACCGGTCATTCTGAGCGTAATTAAGTATCATCTTGCGGCGCCTTATCGTAACAGCACACCGGGGTTGAGAGAATTCGGTCTCGGGCTGGTTCTCCGCTTCTCTCAGAATGATGGGGGGCGACCCTAAATATCTTTGGAGTGCGGCATGATCCGCAGCCTTGAGTCCAACCCTTCGTAGAGGCGAAGGCTACGGATCACGAGGGTAATCCACCGGTTCGGCGCGAAGCCTCAAAGTTTGTCAATTACGGCGAGGAAGCTAGGCCCACAAAATATGACAGCTGCCAACCACAAGGGACAAACCGCGTTCCCAATGTTGGGGGTCTACATTTCGATTCCGTTTATGATCAGCTTAAACCGATAGCCAAAGAAGTCCGCAGCGCGCCGGCACATAAGCATACGAGTGAGGAATATCTCGAAGTAATCCATCACGGAAGAAGAGTGCTCGTCGGTAACGAGCTCGAGGTTGATTGACTTGTTCTCGTTGTCCACTCGCAAGTGCGAACGTTGGACTGAGAAGTTCACACGGTCATGTATATCGAATGTTAAAGGGTTATGATTCTGGACGCGCGAGTGGTGAACGTCCGACTTGTCCGCCAGTATCAGCGCCGCTGCAACCGAGCTAGTTGGTGCGCCGACCTCTTCCTCGTGATTACCGATCGCACCCATTATGACGGCAACCTCGTTCTCCGGCATTCCCATCTCGTTTAGGAGCACAAACGCCATTATTCCTGCGGTCTCGCAATGGCCATTTCGATTTATAGAATTGCCAATGTCGTGAAGATATCCGGCAATGGCAGCAAGCTCGGCAGTGCGGCCGTCTTGGCCGAGGCTCTTGATAATGTCACGCGCGGTTTCAGCGACGATCCCCGCGTGGCGGAACCCGTGCTCGGTATAACCGAGCGCATTCATTTGCTCATTAGCCGCCTCCAGGAATGCCCTAACTTTAGGATCGCGTCTTACGCGGTCCAGCGTAACCACGTCTTTCTCGTCTTCGCTCATTACCCATCTCCCGACTGCTTGGCATCTCCCCCCCAGCTTCCTCTTCCGAGGCAAGAGTATACCTCGCCAGGAACTCCTTTCTAAACTCAGAGAACTCCCCCTGTTCAATCGCCCGCTGAATTCCTTCCATAAGCTTGGCATAGAAGCTCAGGTTATGATACGTAGCAAGACGCGCGGCGAGAATTTCATCGCACATATACAGGTGACGCAAATATGCTGCCGTGTAGTTCCGACAGCACCAGCAGTCGCAGTCCGGATCTACTGGTTCAAAGTCCGCGATAAAACGGCTGTTCTTGATGTTTATGCGGCCGCGACTGGTGTAGAGCGATCCGCTGCGACCCAGGCGCGTTGGTAGAACACAGTCGAACATGTCTATTCCGCAAGCGACTGAGTCGAGTATGTCCAAGGGCGTGCCAACCCCCATAAGATAACGCGGTTTTTCATCCGGCAGGTACGGCACACTCCACTCAACCGCTTTCATCATAAGCTCCTTGCCTTCTCCGACAGACACTCCGCCTATCGCCACTCCGTCAGTGTCAAGTGAAGCTACAAATCGGGCGCTTTCGGCTCTAAGATCGGAATAGACACTACCTTGAGATATCGCAAAAAACGCTTGGTTCGGATCGCGTGCCGCGAGAGATCGTTCGGCCCAGCGGTGCGTGCGTTCCATTGCCTCCCGAGCATAGTCGGGGTCACAAGGGTAAGGCGCGCACTCGTCAAATGCCATCACTATGTCCGCACCCAGCGCACTCTGGACCTCCATTACCCGCTCCGGCGTGAACTCGTGGTAGGAGCCGTCCACATACGAACGAAATACCACGCCATCCTCCCCGATCTTACGGATGTGCTCTAGACTAAAAACCTGGAATCCCCCCGAGTCCGTCAAAATCGCCCGAGGCCAGTTCATAAACCGGTGTAGACCACCTGCGGAAGCGACCAATTCGTGGCCAGGTCGGAGATAAAGGTGATAAGTGTTTGCCAAGACGATCCTATAGCCCATCTCCCTAAGCTCCTCTTGACTAGTAGCTTTGACCGTCCCCTGTGTCCCGACTGGCATAAACACTGGTGTCTCAACCGTCGCGCGCGCGAGCTGCAGACGTCCGCGACGCGCACAAGTGGTTCGGTCTACTGCCAGGATCTCGAATCGGAGGGGCTTCTTAGGCGTCATTTCTCTGCCGGTGAATACCGGCGGATTATACATCGCACCGACGACGACCGTCAAGATGGCAGTAGTACTTGAAGGTGACCACCATTAAGTACACGCTCGGCAACTCTCCCTCGCTTAGTTGAAGATCGGTAGGTTGTCAAAACTGCTGGGCTTGCGGTGTTTCTCAACGCCCCGGTGTTCGCCAGAGCTTACTTCTGAGCCGGCTCTGACTTGGGAAACGGGTCGGTTGCAGTTTCGGCAATGTTGCTCTCGATCACCACGCGGCCTTTGGCGCGGTTCTCTACGTTGAGCGGACCATAGAACTCATTGTTTGCTATGATCGCGCCGACCCCCTCCGCTCCCAAGTATATGGGGGTCTTGTTATAAGGCTGTCTCTTATACACATCT
>JAOAGX010000182.1 GCA_026415535.1 Armatimonadota bacterium
ATTTCTTCTGGCACCTTGTAAACATCTTTTTGAAGTTTTTGATAGTTCTTTAAAATAAACTCTGCGGAGAGTGCTTGATTAGCAAAGCTCATGTCCATAACGCTTGGCGGATGGCCCTCGGCTGCGGCAAGATTAATTAGTCGCCCATCGCCCAGCAGGTAAATGCGACGCCCATCGGCTAGGGTGAATTCCTCCACGAAGTCCCGGATTATCCGTCGGCTATTCGCCATATCTTCGAGCGCCGGTATGTCGATCTCCACGTTGAAATGGCCCGAGTTAGCTACTATGGCGCCATCTTTCATGACCTCGAAGTGTTCCTTGCGGATCACGCTGATATCCCCGGTAGCTGTGCAAAAGATGTCGCCTACCTTCGCGGCCTCGCTCATAGGCATTACGTTGTAACCATCCATCACCGCCTCCAAGGCTCGGAGTGGGTCCACCTCGGTTACGATCACCCTTGCGCCCATTCCCTTGCCTCGCATCGCGACGCCCTTACCGCAATATCCGTAGCCGGCAACTACGAAAGTCTTGCCCGCGAAAAGCACGTTTGTCGCACGAATGATGCCGTCCACCGTGCTCTGGCCGGTTCCGTAGCGGTTGTCAAACAGGTGCTTGGTGTTTGCGTCGTTAACAGCGATGATAGGGTATGCCAAGACGCCTTCTTTTTCCATACTCCTGAGACGGATCACTCCAGTCGTGGTCTCCTCAGTGCCACCAATGATCTTAGGTATGAGGTCTCGTCGCTTCGAGTGAATAACTCCTACTGTGTCGGCACCGTCGTCCATTGTGATTGACGGGCCAGCATCCAATACGGCGTCGATATGCTTATAGTAGGTATCGTTGTCCTCACCTTTGATAGCGAATGTTGGGATCCCGTAATCCTCTACTAGCGAGGCAGCCACGTCGTCCTGCGTAGAAAGCGGGTTCGACGCACACAGGAAGACATTCGCTCCACCAGCCTTGAGTGTTCGCGCGAGATTTGCCGTCTCGGTGGTAACGTGCAAGCATGCCGCAAGTGTGATACCCTTGAGCGGCTGCTCCTTTTCAAACCGCGCTCGAATAAGCCGCAGAACGGGCATCTCTTGCTCGGCGTATTCAATTCGCAGCTTACCCTTGGCGGCAAGCGATAGGTCCTTAACGTCGTAGTCCATGTTTTATCCTCCGGGGATTTGTTTGGCAGCGTCTCCGCAAAATTTGCTCTTCGAGCCTACCCGTTGTTTCGGGAGCGTCTAATTGGATCAACTATGACACCATCGAAGACTGCGGCCGACGACTTGACGCTGCATTTTTCGCCGACCACGCATCGCTCGAGCACGGTTCCGCGCTGCACGCATGCGCCGTGCCAAAGTATTGATTGTCTGACTGCTGCGCCTTCTTCTAGGACACAATTATCCGCAAGAACTGAATATTCAAGCAGGCGTGCGCCTTTTTCGATCCTGCAGTTATTGCCGATGAGAACAGGATAGCCGATTTCAGCGCTCGGGTCAATTTCAACATTGTCTCCCATCCAAACGTACTTTTTGACTTCCGGCACTGGTATCTTTATATCAACGCGGCCACTTAGCGCGTCAGAGTGTGCTTCTTGGTATTGTTTAAGGCTGCCCACATCCTTCCAGTAACTGGATGTTAGGTAGCCGTAAAACCTGGTCTTTTGTTCAAGCAGCATTGGGAATAGGTTTGCGCCGAAGCCATAAGTTACCCCCTTGGGGATCAGCTCGAAAATGTGGCGGTCGAATACGTATACTCCAGTGTTGGCCGAGTTGGAGAAAATAACCTCGCCCTTGGGTTTTTCGAGGAATCTTGTTATACGCCCGCGCTCGTTTAGAAGAGCTATACCGTACTCGCTCGGATCGTCCACAAGCGATAGGGCTATCGTAGCTAACGCTCTCTTTTCCTTGTGGAACCTAACCAAGCGGGTCAAGTCAATGTCCGCCAGGTCGTCCCCTCCAACGACAAGGAATGTGTCCTCGTCGAAAAAATCCTCGCAACGCTTAACACTGCCTGCATCTCCCCACAGACGGTCTTCCGGAGAATAATGGATCTTGACTCCCCAACGCTTTCCACTTTCGAAATGGGCCTGTATTTGGTCGCCTAGATAGTGCAGGTTGACCATTATCTCCTTGAATCCATTTTTGGCAAGCATCTCGACGATGTGCTCCATAACGGGCTTGTTGACTATTGGCACCATCGGCTTGGGTATGTTTCGGGTCAGCGGATCCAACCTGGACCCGACGCCCGCAGCAAGAATCATAGCTTTCATAGGAACCTCTTATGGTTTTTCAGGATCTCTCAGCTTCTCTGGTGTATGCTGTCATCCTTAATGAAGCAAAGGATCACCGTTCGACATCAAGATCCTTCGCCGCGCTAAGAATGATGACACAATATGTGAAAGGCCGTTCTGGCGTGCAGGTTAAGGCTGACTGTTCCCAGCCGTATTTACCGTCTTATCGGTCACGCAAGTTCCAGGACACACTCCCTAACTGCTTCGGCAACCGTTTTGCGATCGGATTCGCTAAGTTCCGGGAATACTGGAAGACTAAGGACCTCTTTCGCAGCACGTTCGGCTTCCGGAAAGTCGCCCGGTTTGTACCCTAGGTCCGCATAGGCTTTCTGGATGTGGAGCGGACACGGGTAAAAGACAGCCGATCCGACTCCTCGCTCAGCGAGTTTTGCCTTTAGCTCGTCACGCCTTGCGAACCGTATCGTGAACTGGTGATATGTATGATAATTCTCGGGTTTCGGAATGGGTAATTGAAGCGGCAGATCTTTGAGCGTCTCGATGTAATAAGCCGCGTTTGCCGCGCGAGCCGCGTTCCATTCGTCGAGCCGCTTCAGCTTAACCCTTAGGACTGCTGCCTGAATCTCATCGAGCCGGCTGCAATAGCCTACATACTGTGCCGAACTAAACGATAGGTAGTTAAACGTGTTATCAGTTCCGTGGAACCGCATTGATTTCGCTTTTTCAGCGATCTGTTCGCTGTTTGTGAGGACCATGCCTCCGTCTCCCGCACCGCCGAGGTTCTTTGTCGGATAGAAACTCAGCGTGGCAGCATGGCCGTACGCTCCGATTCCCCTGCCTTTGTGTTCGGAGCCGATAGCTTGCGCCGCGTCTGAAACCAACACTAGTCCGTGCTTTTCTGCAATCTGTTCCATCCGCTCAACCTGGGCGCACTGCCCGTACAGATGCACCGGTAGGATTGCCTTGGTGCGCGACGTGATTTTCTGCTCAACCAGGTCGGGGTTCAAGTTGAAGTCGGTCGGATCGATATCGGCGAACACCGGTCGCGCGCCGACTATCATCGCAGCTTCGGCCGTAGCTACGAATGTGAAAGGAGTCGTGATGACCTCGTCGCCGGGTCCGATGCCCGCAGCAGCAAGCGCGACCACTATTGCGTCGGTGCCCGAGTTCACCGCGATTCCGAACCGCGCGTCGCACGCCGCAGGCACTTCTTCCTCTAGCGCGGCTACGTTGGGTCCGAGAATGAACTGACAAGAATTAAAGACTTCATCGACAGCCGCCATGATTTCATTTCTGAGAGCGGCTATTTGTGCTTTGGGGTTTGCACTGGGAATCGGCAAGACAATACTCCTTCGCTAATTTGGCTCAGCAGTATTATCCGCGTTTTGCCCCTCTCGACGCAAGCCACCAGTCAACAGCTGCGGATGCAAGTACGATGAGGTAGATGTCTGCAGGAAGACGATAACGGTCCACGGATACGGTCACTGCTGCGACTGCCATCCAGGAGATTGGAAACAAAAGCATAAGCCAATTAAGTGCCATACGGCGCCGGTCTAGCAAGAACCATACGATCCCCAGCAGGAAAGCCGGGCCGTAAGTCAGCGCGCCGACCATCTTCTGCGTCAGCCCAACGCTTTTTGCCGCCGGATTGGGGTACAATCGCCAAAAATTTGCAGCCTTTCCGAGAGATAGCACGAGAAACCTAACGGGACGTTCTCTTATCTGCCTGATACCGATCTTCATATAAAGATCGGCCGCCTCGCCTTCACGCATGCTTGCGGTGTGCTTTTCTAACTCGGGATAAACCAACTTGCTGATACGACTGCCCGAGTCCCACTTTGCCTGGGGATGATTGCCGAAGCAGAGGTTGTAAGCAAACGCCGTCGAAAGTACCGGTCTGCCAAGCATTATCTTGTTGCGTACGATCCAAGGAGTTACTACTAGTATGAATGCCACAAGGAAGGCCGTTGTTCCAAGACCTTTGTTCTTGAGTTTGAGTCGTGCAATCCAAAACGCGACGAACGGCATACTAGCGACCACATGTCCAAACGCCAGAGCCGCTGCGCCAAGACTGAATCCCGCTGCAGATTCGAGCTTTACGTCCGTGCGATTGCGTCCTTTGAGCAATAACAAAACCGCAGTTGCTACCAATACCGCAGTGATCGTGATCGGATATAATGCTCCGACGCAGTAGATGTAATATGGATAGACGGAAACAACCAAAGCTGCTAGAAGTCCGGCGCGGCTTGGATAACCTAGCTCCGTGCATATCAAATAAGCCAAAACAACGAGCAGAGTTCCAATGATCGCCTGGAAAATGCGCGCGACCTGTAGATTGGGCCCGAACACGACGTAGAGAGCGGCCATCACCGCAGGCAACGCAGGCGCGCGGTAAGCCGTAGGACCGCAAGCTGTTGCGTTGAAGTCTCTGAAGGCCGAATATCCCTTTCCCTCAATGAGGCTGACCGCGATGAAGTGATACTCGCGCTCGTCGGGCCATTGGACAGAGTTGCCGAGCGACAGGACGTAAACAAGCCTGAACAGCAAAGCCGCCAGAGCTATGAGAATCAGTGCGGTTTGTGGCGTTTTGGTCGCAGTTTTCACAGTTGCCCACAGCCTCACTT
Organism: Armatimonadota bacterium; assembly: GCA_026415535.1. GTDB lineage: Bacteria > Armatimonadota > UBA5829 > UBA5829 > UBA5829 > CALJES01. Next base: position 4,864 of record JAOAGX010000182.1, read on the forward strand.
CACTCTTGCTCTGAACACATGCCTTCCTTTTGCACCTGCCGGTACGCTGTCTACAGTCCACGTGACTGTTTTGGCGACAGGGTCATAAGTTCCTCCGGTTGCTTCGGCGCTGCCCTCGACGTAATCCATCTCTGCCGGGACTCGGGCCATTAC
>JAOAGX010000183.1 GCA_026415535.1 Armatimonadota bacterium
CAAAATAATTGGGCAAGTGTCCTCAGGTAGGAGGATAGTACGAGTTTGCTGCATAAGCATAAATTAACTTTAGGCACACTCTGTTCAGGCAGGTTCTGCACCCGTGTGATAGTGTCCTCAGTCTGATCTAACGCGTCAAAGCACTCCTTGTTCAAGGCGAGAGGCGGTTCTGTCCACGATGAAACTGGCAGTGACAGGAAAAGGCGGGGTGGGGAAGACAACGGTTTGCGCTTTATTGGCGCGAGCCTTCGCCGATGCAGGACGTCGGGTGATTGCAGTTGACGCGGATCCCAACGCTACCCTCGCTGCCTGTTTGGGTTTCGACGACCCCGATTCCATCACCCCTCTGATCGAGATGGAAGCTCTTATTGAGGAGCGCACCGGAGTGAAGCCGGGTTCCCAGGGAGCCGTGTTTAAGCTAAATCCACGCGTTGAGGACATTCCGGACCGCTTCTGCACGACGAAAGATGGCGTTAGACTGCTCAAGATGGGTGCGCTTAAGCGAGGCGGAAGCGGCTGCTATTGCCCAGAGAACGCCTTTTTGAAAAGCTTGGTGTCCCATCTATTCCTTGTTGACCAAGATGTGCTTATAATGGACATGGAAGCCGGAATAGAGCATTTTGGTCGCGGCACAGCGCAAGGCGTTGATTGGTTGTTGGTTGTTGTAGAACCAAGTCGCCAAAGCATTGACACAGCAAAGCGGATCAAGTCACTTGCTGAGGACATAGGCCTGGCCCGGATCGGTGTTATTGGCAACAAATGTCGTACTGAGAATGAGCGAGAGTTCATCGAACGTTCGGTTTCACCACTGCCTCTTCTAGGAGCTTTGCCTTACGACGATGGCCTCAGGCTCGCCGAGCAGGAGGGCCGTCCGCCAGAGCCAAGCCGGGCCGCTGTGAGCGAGGAGGTCCAGAGGATAATTGCCCAACTGGAAAACGAGCAGATCGTAAAACGAACACTATCCTAGCCCATCGTGGATGGTCTGTGATTTTTGGTGTAGTTTGGCCCCTTGTGGGCGTCTTATGCGTCGTTACGGGCAGTGCGGCGCGGTGCGATAGGAGAGTTTAAGTATGGGAGCAAATAGGAAACGAACGGTTGACCCGGCCGCGGAGAACCTTTTGAACTGTGCCCTTGAGGAGGGTGCTCGGACAACTTGGGATCGTTGGGAAGCTATGCAGCCCCAGTGCGGGTTCGGCAGCCTCGGCATCTGTTGTCGCATTTGCAACATGGGGCCGTGTCGTATCGATCCTTTTGGTGATGGGCCGCAAACCGGCGTATGCGGTGCTAACGCCGACACGATGGTGGCACGCAATCTTGCTCGCATGATTGCCTCTGGATCGTCAGCGCATTCCGACCACGGTCGCGATGTTGCACACACAATGCTTATGGCGGCCCGTGGTGAGACGGCCGATTTCACTATCAGGGATGAAACTAAACTTCGCGCGTTGGCTTCGGAATACGGTGTCCAGACAGCCGGCAAAGACGTTGCAACGATTGCCGAAGAGGTAGCATCAATCGCCTTCTCTGAGTTTGGCCAGCAACACGGTGAATTGCGCTTTCTCAAGAGAGCGCCTGAGAAGCGCCAAAAGATTTGGCGAGACCAAGGCGTCGCACCGAGAGGCATTGACCGCGAGGTCGTCCAACTTATGCACGTCACTCACATGGGTGTGGACAACGACTACAAGAGCATAATCAAGCACAGCATCCGCGCGGCGTTGGCGGACGGCTGGGGCGGCTCGATGATCGCGACCGACTTGAGTGACGTGCTGTTCGGTTCGCCGGTTCCGATTCGCTCTAAGGTCAACCTCGGTGTCTTAGAGGAAAATGAGGTCAATATTGTGGTCCATGGCCACGAGCCTACGCTTTCGGAGATGATCGTACAGGCTTCGCGCGACCCAGAGCTGATCGAGCTGGCCAAATCCAAGGGCGCAAGTGGGATTACACTTGCTGGCATCTGCTGCACGGCCAACGAGATTCTGATGCGCCACGGTATTCCGATCGCCGGAAATTTTCTCAACCAGGAACTAGCCATCCTGACTGGTGTAGTGGATGCGATGATTGTCGATGTCCAGTGCATAATGCCCGGTCTGAGCGAGCTGACAAGGTGCTATCACACCAAACTGATCACGACATCTCCCAAAGCACGATTCCCAGGTGATGTTGAGCACATTGAGTTCCACGAAGATCGTGCGATGGAGGCAGCTAAGCGCATCATTCGCACCGCCATAGAGAACTTCCCGAACCGCGATAAGAGCCGTGTTCGTACAGCCGGTCCTAGGATGAGTATGGGCCTGGTGGCCGGCTTCACCGCCGATAATGCGTTCCATTTTCTGGGCGGCAGATATCGAGCTACTTATCGCCCTTTGAACAACGCAATAATCGAAGGTCGAATTCGAGGTCTAGCTGGTGTAGTCGGCTGCAACAATCCTAACATATGCCAAGACTTCGCGCATCTGGAGATGACCAAAGAGCTGATTAAGAACGATGTTCTCGTTGTCGAGACAGGTTGCGCGGCGATTGCCTGCGCAAAAGCAGGGCTTCTTGCGCCTGAGGGTGCGCGGTTTGCAGGACGAGGCTTGCAGGAGGTTTGCGAGGCAGTCGGTATACCGCCGGTGTTGCATTTCGGCTCTTGCGTGGACAACAGCAGAATCCTCGTCGCTCTATGCAACATAATCAACGAAGGCGGTCTCGGCGAGGACTTGAGCGACATACCTGTTGCCGGGGCTGCACCAGAGTGGATGAGCGAAAAGGCGATCTCAATTGGTTTCTACGTAGTCGCTTCAGGCATATTTACGGTATTTGGCACACCCCATCCGGTGCTCGGAAGCAAGAATGTGACCGATTACATCTGCGGCGGCATCGAAGAGGACTTTGGAGCACGCTTCGCATTCGAGGAAGATCCGATCAAGGCGGCGCATTTGATGATTGACCATATCAACAAGAAACGCGCTGATCTGAAGCTGAGGCCGATGCTTTACGAAGAGGCTCCGGCTGAGGAACGCGAAGAAGCCGCCGTCGGCATCAAGTGAATAACTTCCTCTATTCTGGCCAGTTTAGGGCTGGGACACTATAAGCCCGCTCTCCCACTAGCTGGAGAGGGTCGGAGTGAGGGGGAGCGAGGATTTGCGAATGAAAGGTATGTTAGTAGTAAGGGTTGAGAGGTGTCTTGGGTGTAAGTCTTGCGAGACAGCCTGTGCGGTTGAGCACTCTAAGAGTAAGAACCTCTATGACGCTATACACGAGACTCCAACACCCCGTGCTCGTGTGAACGTAGCAAATGGCGAGGGATTCGTTGTTCCGCTACAGTGTCGTCAGTGTGAAGACGCGCCTTGTGTCGAAATTTGTCCCACAAAATCGCTTCGCCGGGCCGATCAGGATAGTCCTGTTATTATTGATCATGATCTGTGCATTGGTTGCAAGTGGTGTTTGATTGCGTGTCCGTTTGGTGTTATTGCTCTCGACGAAAGGTCTCGAACCGTTGTGAAATGCGACCAGTGTTTTGAGCGGTTGGAACGTGGCGAGTTGCCAGCGTGCGTATCCGCGTGTCCGACACGCGCCCTTTCGTTCGAGACAGTAGAAGAAATTCTCATGGCGAAGCGAGAAAGATTCCTTGTAAAGATCGGGCGCGGACTTGATGGAGAAAACAAATGAGCCGGGTCGCCGAGCCCAAGACAGAGGCCGTCGTTGAAGAGGTACTACGGCGGTATCCAAGCGAACGGTCATCTCTGATTCCGGTATTGCAAGATCTAAACAGAGAGCTACGTTATCTCCCTGAGGACGCACTTCGGCAGGTCGCCTGCAGCTTGGGTGTACCTTTGAGCCAGGTCTACCACGTCGCGACTTTCTATGCTGCTTTCTCCCTTACGCCTCGCGGCAAACATACTATCAAGGTTTGTATGGGAACAGCGTGTCATGTGCGCGGTGCGCCCCGGATATTGGACGAGATCAGCCGACGGCTCGGCATCGCGTCCGGAGAAACCACGGCCGATGGTGAGTTCACACTTGAGACCGTTAACTGTCTAGGTGCGTGCGCGCTTGGGCCGGTTGTTGTTATTGACGACCTTTACTACAAGGCTTCTCCTGCCGGTCTCGACAAACTCCTTGCTGATGCCAAGGAAGGCAAGGCCGAGGGCGGAATCCCCGTTTCTGTTTTCGATGAGATGCTGGCAAGGCCTCACGATTTTTCTCGCGTTGAGTCCGGCGGGGTAGGCATTTCTGTTTGTGGGGGTACCGGTTGCCAAGCTTACGGGTGCGAGTCGGTTGCCTCCATGCTCGAGCTTGGCCTGGACAGGTTCGGGATCCGCGACAAGGTTGGCCTGCGCAAGACCGGTTGCCACGGCTTCTGCGAACGCGGACCTTTGGTTGTCGTCCGTCCTGAAAACATTTTCTACCAGAAAGTAAAGCCTGAAGACGTGCCGGAAATAATTAGCCGAACAGTTATTGGTGGGGAAATCATCGATCGCCTGCTTTATACCGAACCTGCCGACGGTAGGGTTATCATCAAAGAAGACGAAATTCCATTCTATGCTGGTCAGCAGCGGATCGTTTTCGGAGATAACGGTCACATTCGCCCCGACCGTATTGATGACTACATAGCTCGCGGCGGCTACCAGGCTCTCGCCAAGGCGCTGAAGATGACTCCAGACGAGATCATCGACGAAATAACCAAGTCGGGCCTGAGGGGTCGCGGAGGCGGAGGATTTCCGACAGGCAAGAAGTGGCGTACCTGCCGAAATGCGCATGGCACGCCAAAATATGTCATTTGCAACGCTGACGAAGGTGACCCTGGTGCATATATGGACCGAAGCCTTCTTGAGGGCAATCCCCATCGGGTGCTTGAAGGGATGATCATCGGCGCTTACGCGATTGGTTCGAACGAGGGCTACATCTACGTTAGGGATGAATACCCGCTAGCGGTCAAGCACGTGTTAATAGCCATCGACCAAGCGCGTGATAGGGGTTATCTAGGCAAGGACATACTTGGAAGCGGCTTCAGCTTCGACATCAAGGT
>JAOAGX010000184.1 GCA_026415535.1 Armatimonadota bacterium
TTGACGATGTGAGTGTGATGTATTGACGTGATGTATTGATATGAGGCCGGTGTTTCGGGAGGAATGTTCCCGAAACACCGGTTTTTCTTGTCATCCTGAGTGCATCATACCTCATTATGTGTCATTCTGACCACTTGCTTGTCATCCTGAGCGGAGCGAAGGATCTCAACGCAGTGTCTTCGCTCAATCAAACGCACGAGATTCTTCGCTGCGCTCAGAATGACGAAGGGACTCAGAGTAACGTTGATAATGGGATTCTTCGCTGCGCTCAGAGTGGCGGCTTCTCATCATCCCGAGTGGAAAGCACCATTCTTAGCGAAAAATGTCATCCTGAGCGAAAACCGTCATCCTGAGCGGAGCGAAGGATCTCAACGCAGCGTCTTCGCTCAATCAAACGCACGAGATTCTTCGCTGCGCTCAGAATGACGAAGGGACTCAGAGTGACGGTGATAATGGGATTCTTCGCTATGCTCAGAATGACGACTTATGTTCAGAATGACGTGTTGTTACAAGGTAACAAGGGCTTCTTCGCTGCGCTCAGAATGACGAAGGGACTCATAATGACAGGGAGTCAGAATAACAGGGAGAACGATTCAGAACGATGACTTTCCGGAACTACGACTTTCCAGAATTTTCCAGAATAATGGCTTTCCAGAGCGACGACTTTACGACGACGTTGGAGCGATACTTTTTTTGGAAAAACTGGTAATTATACCGGGTTTTTGCTGAACCACTTGACAAAACGGCAAGTCTTGAGGTAAAACGAACGTGTAACCTCTGCGGCTATCCCATACGTCGGCGAGTCGAGCCAGTTTTCGGCCGGATTTCCTGGTTTCGCGGATCGGCGACGGATATCCGTAGGGTAACTTCGGTTCGTTTTATGGAATGATGGTAGCGTGTGGCTAGCCCATCATTCCAAGGAAAATTAGAGATCGATTAGGAGGAGAACGACATGGCAAGAGCAGTAGCAGCTCTCGTCGTCGTAGCGGTGCTTGCTGGCTGTGTCGCTGTGCATGCTGCGGGTTGGACCAAGCTCGGAACCTGCGGTTTCACGACGACCCCGTCCTGGATGCAAGATTACAAACGCATCAAGTTCAACAGCATCGCGTTTGACGGCGATGGGCGAATCTATGCCACGGCGTGCAATGGTAACAACACCGGCGCGTCAGGCGGACTCACGATTTTCAATCCCAACGGCACTAAGGTCGCGGATGTCGATCTGAACGCTTTGGGCAAGCCTGGGGCGATCACCAAGATGGTGAAGGGCGGTGATGGCAAGGTTTACGCGCTCCAGAACTGGTTGGAAATCCATTGGCCTTATGCCCAGGGAGTCAACCGTATACTCAGAATCAACCCAAATGGCACCGTAACAGAGATTTGGAACTCCGGCGTTCAGAGTGACGCCAACAGAATCGGCGGTATGACCGTTGGAAGCGACGGCAACATCTACTGGACTACGAACGGTGCGGACGGCTATTGGAAGTATCACTTCCTTTGGCGCTACGACGTTGTACAGGGTACTGTAAGCGAGTCTCCTATGGCCAACAACAACCAGGGTTGGTCCGAAACCCACAGAATGTTCGATTTAGAGTGGGTCAACGACACCGCAGGGTTTGCCTGCCTCAATATGGGCACCGACGGTACTTGGCGCGTAGACAAGCTGCCGTGGAATGCGAGCAGGGAAACTGTTTCAAATGGAACGTCCAGCCCCGGAGCATGGCGCGACTGGGTAACCGCAACGGCGTATGACTCGGTAAACGACATTCTCTGGGTAGGCGGTCGTGGACAAGCCCCCGCCGGTGCATGGAGTTGGTTTGCCAATGTCTGGGGTAACGGTGCGTCTCCGTATTCGAGCATGACGATTGTTGATCTAGGCAGCGGAAACAAGGGTCTCCAGATCGTCAAGGGTTGGAATCAGGAAGCTTACTACCGCCTGAGCAGCAACAGCACGGTCATGACTGGGGCAATGAGGTTCAAAGTAGCTTCTTGGAGCTCAAACTTCGGCGCGACGGCCAATACGTTGTTGAATTTACATCCTATCAAGGTTACGAGCAATGCCTGGCCTGTCATCTGTGTGCTGAACGGTCGATTCGTCCTCAGGTTCATCGGCAATGGTTCGGTGGAGAACGTTGACCTAGCACCACTTGACACCAACTGGCACGAAGTACACCTCGTGGCAGACAGCTCCACGCTCAACGTAAAGTGCTGGTGGGACGGCACCAAAGTCTACGATGCGACGCCGACAAAGCTTCGGGCCGACACGACAGGCTTCATGTGTTGGGGCGCGACGACCCGCGAGTCGGACAACTACAGCGGCAACACGGCAACTGTCGTATTCGACTGGGTGCGGTTCGCCAACCAGGCTGTATCTCCTGGTGGCAGCTGGCCTAGCGGACTCGGCTGGTATCTCGACGGAGGCGCCGACCCGGCTCTATACAGAGCGTCGAACATCATGACCTACTGGCGCGGCAAGAGCGGCTCTGGCTTCTTCCCACCCGCCAGCTTGTTCAATTGGCATGCAAACGGTAACGATCCGGATGCAACCAATCAGCGCAATGGCGATATCTACTGGATTCAGGCGATCGCGTGCAACCCTGCCGACGGCGAGGCGTGGATGGCCTGGAACGGTGGTCCGAACTATGATTATGATCCGCTTGGTGCGGTCTGGGCTCGGAAGGCGGTTACCGGTGGTGTCTCGCCGCTCGGATATGAAGGCATTCCTGAAGCGGGAGCGCAGGTTGTAGCGCTTGGATTCAACGCCGGCAAGGTCTACGCGGTCACGTGCAACATGTCCTCTGGTGTGTACAACGTGTACTACAAGACTGCTGGCGAAGGCGAGCCTATGACGGTGGCTCAAATCAAGCAAGCTTACCCCGGCACCCGCGTAACGTTCGACGCGCCCAAACTGGTAACCCTGCCGCATTCCGAGGATGAGAGCACGAATTACTTCTACGTCGAGGATGACGACCGAATAAGCGGTATCAAGGTCATTCCTCAATCCGGACAGCCAGTTGCAAAACTCGGTTACAAGGCGCAGGTTACCGGACGTGTGTTTACCCAGAATGGAGAAGCTGTGATCCTGGCATCCAGCGTCACCTTGGTGGGGACAACGGATGAAATCAAGCCTCTGGGAATGCCAGTGCGCAGTATCGGTGGTCGCCAGTTTGGTCTGCAGCCCGCTACTCTGGCTGGTGGTAGCTCAGATTGGGCATTGCCTGACGGTCTTAACACCACGGGCCTATTGATCAGAGTCGCCGGCACACTGGTAGAGAACAGTGGCGATTACTTTGTGGATGATGGTTCACCGTACCCGATCCGGTTGCAGGTGCTCTACGGATCTGTGGACTCCTCGCTGGTTGGACAACCAGTTATCGCAACTGGAGTCTCCGGAGTTGCTTGGGACGGCTGGAGTGGATTCCGGGTGCTGTTGATAAGAAACGGCGCCGAGGTTATTCCTGCTGAGCCTCCTGTTATGTAGTGTAGTAGAAGGCTCTTAGCCGGACCGGTGATTAAAACCGGCCGCGCATACCGCGCGGCCGGTTTTTTTTTCGTTATTAGACCGCCATTAGCCCTCAAGCCGTTGGTCATCCCGAGCGCTTCACCATCCTGATTACCCGCTCGTCATCCTTTAGTGGAGTGAAGGACCTCAGGGTAATGTTGAGATTCTTCGTTGCGCTCAGAATGACAGAGAAGAGATGGCACTGAGATTCTTCGCTACGCTCAGAATGACGATAAGGAGACGACAATGAGATTTTTCGTTGCGCTCAGAATGACAGGGAAGAGATGGCACTAAGACTCTTCGCTACGCTCAGAATGACGAGATGCTCAGGATGAAGGCTGGGAAACCTACTAGGAACCTTTTTTAATCCCGGTCGCCCCATAAAAGTATGGGGCGACCTCAATATTAATTGGTTTCGGAAAATGGCATAAACGTGCGGCCGTTTACTGGGCGTTCCTTGCCATTGATAATAGCCGTTTTCCTTCCGAGAGCCGCAATGCGCAAACTTGGCTCTGGCTCCGGACAGGAGACGATCACTGAATTGTCAGCGTACTCAACGCACAGCTCACCCACGGGGTTGTCGCAAGCAGCCATAGTCATCCCGCGTAGTTTGAGCAACCTACCACCAATCAAAGCGAACCCGCAATCGCCAACTCGTGCAAGGCAGGCTAGTCCACGGAAAGAAAAGCCGTGCCGAGACAACTCAGCGCGCCCTTCTTCCCAACAATAGGCGATAATATCTTCGCCGCGCGGTGAATTGATTACGCACCCAAGCCCGTTTTCCACATCCAACTCACTCACCCTGACCACGCGCGGGGCAACAGCACGCTGGAACGGATAAAGCAACGTGGCAAACTCGGCTCGCGACCTGCCCGAAAGTCGAAAAGTCACTACAGGAATGTCGCTTCGCTCCTTCCCGTCGAGCACGAGGGTACCGTTCCTCTGCGAAATGGTGATACCGTCACGAACAATCGCCTGAAGAAGCAAATTGGACCCTTCAGGTTCGTTGGTGTAAACGCGGCCGTTTCGCTCATCAATAGTAACTGCTGGCGGGGTCAACCAAAAATTGATTCCGTAGACGTGTTTGTCGGTTGAAGTAGCGCGATCGAATAGGACATAATAGTCCGGCCTAGCAAAAACAACAGCCCTGCGGTGCTCAACGCCCGGATACAACTCAGAGTAAGCATTTTCCACCACATCCATCACAGGTGTTACGTGCCAAGCCTTTAGAGTCGGAGCAGGATGATTCATATCCAGCTCGTCAACAAGAAGCACATTATGCGACCTGTTCTTGGACAGCTCGCTCATCAATGGGGTGCCGTATGTAGCGCGTCCGGGGTCGATCAACAATGGCCGACCATAAGCGTAAAGCGTGATCTGGTTTAGATCGTCGTGCCCGTGACTACCAAATCTGCCCCCTCTTAAGAAAAGATAACGCGCGTCTTCGAAGCCTTTGCCGTTCTCGCCGCCCCAGTCGCTTCGAAGTACGTAATGACC
>JAOAGX010000185.1 GCA_026415535.1 Armatimonadota bacterium
GGGCTGGCGTGTGCGATCTATACAGCTCGAGCCAAATTGTCCACCATAGTTCTTGATCGAGCGGCCGGGACCGGTGCGCTTGCATCCTCTGCGAAAATAGCCAACTATCCTGGGGTTATAGGGCCGATTCCAGGGGAGGAGCTGCTCAACACAATGCGGCGTCAGGCTCTTGACTTTGGGGCCGAGTATTGTAAGACAACCGTGGTTTCATCCGATGTGACAGCTGATCCGAAGGTTGCCTATGCATCCGATGGAACCTATCGCGGGCGAGCTTTTGTTATCGCTACAGGAGCGATGGGGCGTTCCGAGAAAATAGAGGGCGAAGAAGAGTTTACCGGGCGCGGAGTCTGCTACTGCGCCACGTGCGATGCGCCGTTTTTTCAGGACAAGGTAGCGGCGGTTGTCGGCTACGACGAGGTTGCGATGGAGGAGGCCTTGTTCCTCGCGAGGTTTGCCCGAGAGGTCCATCTGATCTGTCCGAAAAGCGAGCTTTCGAGTTCGTCCGAGCTTCTGGAGGAGGTTAAGGCCGAGCAAAAGATAGTGATTCACCTAGGTACGAGCGCTCGACGGATTGTTGGCGATCAGTTCGTGACGGGAATCGTCGTCAAGGGCAGAGGTAGGCCCGAGGAGGTTCTTTCCGTCGAAGGGGCTTTCATGTTTCTTCGCGGAACCTCACCGATTACCGACTTTCTTGGCGGAGCAGTTAGGCTAACTCCGGACGGGTGTATTGACGTGGATTGTAACCATGCTACCAGTGTGCCGGGTGTTTATGCGATCGGCGACGTAACATGCCTGCATCCTCACCAGGCTATAATTGCTGCCGCCGAGGGAGTAATCGCGGCCCTTGAAGTTGATCGATTTCTGAGTGGTAGGGAACGCGCTAAACCGGACTACACGTGATGACGGACTTTGTCGATCCTCGCAACAAACTCAACGACCTCCCGAACACCGACTGGATGATTTACACTAAGAGTGTCTGGTTTAGCAAACCTCCTCAGCGCGACAGGCTCAAGCTACGTCATCCGGCGACGTTCGCGGAGTCGGACATAATTCGACTGCTGGAGTTTTTTACAAAACAGGGAGAGCGAGTGTTGGACCCGTTTGTTGGAAGCGGTTCAACGCTTGTTGCTTGTGCGCAGTGCGGCAGGAACGGTGTTGGAATAGAGCTGGTTGAACACTGGGTCAAGATTGCTCGGGCGCGAGTCGGCCAGCTCGACCTATTGACCGAACAAACTGTTCTTTGGGGTGACGCCCGTGACTTGATGCCGATACTTGAGGACGAGTCGTTTCATTTTATCGTTACCAGTCCTCCTTACTGGGCAATCTTGCGCAAGGACCGGGATCACAAGGTTAGAACTGAGCGCAAGTCCAAAGGCTTAGAAACTCGTTACAGCGACGATCCAAGAGATCTAGGCAATCTGTCGTCTTACGAACAGTTTTTAACCGAACTTGCCGAGGTTTTCCGTGAGTGCCGTAGGGTGCTGACGGGAAGGCGTTATATGTGTGTGATCGTGTCTGACTTCCGACACAAATCTCGGTTTATTGCGTACCACGCAGATTTGGCCCGGGTAATCGAATCGGTCGGTTTTACCCTAGAGGGAATCACGATTCTGGTTCAGGACAACAAAAACCTTTATCCTTACGGGATACCGTACGCGTTCGTCTCCAATATACACCATCAATACGTGTTGGTTTTTCGGAGAAGGTGATAATGTGAGAGAGTTCGACTAACTGGCGAGTTTGTGCTCGTTTTGCTGAAAGGCAAACTCTAGCACTGATCTTGTGTAATGGGCGACCAGACGAGTCAACTACGTGTATACAGTTTATTGCAACGATTTTGCAATTGCCGGTTGAGAATGTAGAATCTTGCGTTTGATGCGTCCTAGAGCGTTATCGACCGACTTGACGTTGCAGACTAACTTCTGTGCTATTTCCCAGTAAGATTGCCCGCAATTGTAAAGGTTCAGCACCTTCCACTCGAATCCAGAAAGCATTCTTCTAAGCGTTTGTCTTTTTTGCCTAGCCTCTTCGCGCCTTATAATGAGTTCCTCTGGGTCAAGTTCAGCATCCGAGATAAGCACGTCGGACAGATCAAAGTCCGAATCAGGATCTTCCGCAAAATAATCCAGTGAAACTGCATTGTTGAGAGGCGCCTGTTTTTGTCGGGTGGCGGCCTTTATAGCTGTTATTATGTGACGCTCAATACATATCCTGGCAAAGGAAACAAACGGAATGTGCTTTTCGGGAGAGTAATCAATAATCGACTGCCACAAACCGATCATACCTATTTGAAGTAGGTCGTCTCGATCTCCTCCGACCAAGTAATACGACCGTGCTTTGGCGCGGACCAAGCCTCGATACTTGTATAGCAAATACTCGGAGGCGCGCACGTCTTTTGCCTGCGCGAGCTTTACTATATCTTGATCGGTGAGGCCATCGTAAGAAGGCCTAGCGAGGTATCGTAAGGGCTTCAAATCGGCTTCTTCCTCCTTCCCGTGCATACCTCTGCTAAAGCTTAGCGGCTAGACTTTAACATCACCGTTTGTCACGCAACCTCAGCACGTGCGCGCCTACACGCTTGTACTGCTAAGCTATGTGCAGGTTTTTGCTTTACACTTGGATTATATCCCAGCAATGTCCATCTGGCAATCCGTAATTGTGCCAATTATGGGGTGCACTTTATCCTTGGGGTCATCTGTGATAGCGGCTTTGCAGGACGATCGTCTAGTTTATGCTGACCCGGTGGGAGTGTAGGACGGGTTGCACTATGCATCCTAAATCCTGCTATTCGTCGCCAGGTCGCCAGGGGTAGCCTCGATAGCGCCTCTCGAGTTCTTCATCCTCCCATTTTTTTGCTGACTCTATCTTCTGCTTTCGGCGCACTAGGAACGCCACAACAGCAAGGAACGCCATGGAAACCGAGATAATAGCTGCTACTATTCGAGTAACACGTAACATCCAATATCGCCGGGTCACGTGTGAGGCCCATTCATTGGTGAATGCTTCGCTTGTTTGGCCTGTAACCTCGAGCATTGCCTTGTCAAATGATTGCGTGCGTGCCATGGCAGCGAGAAGTTTCTTGGGCGCTTTGGGGCCGTACCTGCTTATAAAAAAACGCACGGCGGAAGCCGACTGGACGTACGCAAGGTCGCTCAGAGATTCTGGGAACGAACTCGTGAGTTTTGAAAGCGGAATCAACGTCCCCTCCGCTACAGCAGTGGCAACAAGAGGATCATCTTCAGTTCCAGGTTCTCCATCTTCGCTGTGCTTTGTGAGATGAGGGAAGGAGTCATAATACAGGGCAAGTCCTTCGTGCATCCAAAGTGGCAGTCTTGCCGCAGCAGGTCCTAGGATACGGAATACGACGGCGTGTGTTATTTCGTGAGCCAATATGCGTTCGGGAAGTTCAAGAGCTCCGCTGGCGTCTACGGATATCTTGTTCTCGCCTGCCGTTGCGGTTCCAACAGTGAACTTGTTCGTTTCCAGCCCGCCAGCTTTGATGAATCCTGTGTGAGTTGGGTACACGTAAAGAGAAAATGGTTCGTAGAACACTTTGTGCTTGTTCTCGTTAGGATATAACTGGTAGCCGAGATCTCGAGATATGCGCTTAAGTTCGTCTTCGGCAGCTTCGGCCATCAGCTTGGCAAGATAGGGGTCCTTGGGATCGTAGTGAACGATGAAGTAACGGGTTCGCATCGTGGCTGTTAGTCCGGTTTCCGTTTTGGGTTTAGGCCTAGTTCGTGTTTCTGCCGTCCCGACTGTAGACCAAACACCAAAAACTTTACCTAGTAAGAGTATTAGCACCAAAATAGCAAGAATTGAACTACGACGGTAAACTGCTCTAGCAACAAAGTTCCCTTGCCCGGGATGTTCTAGGCTTTTTCTGCGGCTAAGATGGTTCACTGGTGACCTTGATGATTAGTAGCGATACGTCGTCGTGAGGCTTGTATGCGTATTCTGTGACCGCGCTAACGACTCGTTCTGCTATTTCATCTGCGCTAAGGTGTGCGTTTTCTGTTACCACATGTTTTACCCGGTCGGCTCCGAAAGGCTCGACAGTTCCTGCTTCGGTGATTCCGTCGGAGCCGAAGAAAACGATGTCTCCATTTTGCAGATTTAGCCGATATTCTTCGTAATCTGCGTCCTCGACGACCCCAAGCACCGGTCCGGTTGGAGGAATGTCGGTGCAGGAGCCTCTTTTGCACACGAACACCGGCGAATGACCGGCGTTCACGAGCGTCAGCTCGAACAACTCAGGTTTTAGCCAGCCGTAGACCATCGTAACGAGAATGTCGCGCGGCGTCTCGATAGTGAGAACTCGGTTGGTCTTTTTCATTACCTCTGCTGCCGACGAGGAGCCTTGGTAGAAGCCGCCTGAGATGAACTTGACGGCCGCCACCAGCGTTGCTGCGGCGAGGCCGTGACCAGCGACATCTGCAAGTTTTAATGTCACTATTCCGGTGTCCGCTTTATGCTTGACGCTCCAATAGTCGCCTCCGATCTCTTCGGCAGGTATAAGCCTGCCCGCAAATTCGAAGCCGGGAATGTTCGGAATGATCTTTGGCAACAAGTGCATTTGAATACGTTTTGCGAGTCTCAGGTCGTTGGCCAGCTTCTCGGCGCGCTGGTGGCGGATCGTCCTACGCAACAGGTCAGAGTGAGCTTCGCAGAATCCATCGGATATTTTATTTGCGAACCGCACGAGGTTTGCACGAACTTTATCGACCGTTTCTCCTCCCATCTCTTCGTGAAGAGGCGATAACGAGTGATGTTCGAGCATAGCGTCGAGCAGAAAATCGCGGTAGATAAGCAAAGCTCGCTTGGGGGGCAGGCTGGCAAGTACCATCGTAGCAAGTTCATAAGCCGTTTTCTCGATGTCTTCAGCTGCGCGAAGAACTTCTCCCCTGGTCTCGCCGTAGATCATCAGGAGCTCCCACACGAGTTCCACCGCCGCGTCCGGCGGGGTTTCCCCAACCCTGTAAGCCCTGTCTC
>JAOAGX010000186.1 GCA_026415535.1 Armatimonadota bacterium
CCTCCGGTCCCATCACCGCCGTACCGTAGTTCAGGTATACCCCACCCTCCAGTTTGGTTATCGACTGCGTAAAGATCAGAAAATCGGTGTAGGAAGACCGACCCATAGCCTCCGGATTACAGTTGGGATGCTCGTGAATTATGTCCTGCCCGATGGCAATATGTACCGTTACTGGAACACCTAGTCGATAGCCGGCCGCGAGAATACTTACGTCTCGATAAGGGTACTTCTCTCGCTCAATCCAACGCCCTACAGCCTCGCCGTAGCCAATATCATCTCGAACGGCTTCAACCATTATTTCGTTCAGCAGGCCCGTCTCCCTCCACATTCCAAAACGGCCCGTCTTTATGTAATGCGCCACGCTTTCTGTCGTCGCACCTATCATAGCAAGCTCGAAGTCGTGAATAGCTCCTGCGCCGTTCATACCAACATGCGTGATGAAACCGCGCTCCATCAGGTCGATCACAAAACGTGAACATCCCTGTTTGATAACGTGCGCGCCCATCATTAAAATGACCTGCCGACCATTTTCGCGGGCTATGACAATCCGCGACGCAACCGTGTCAAGCTCCTGACTTTCGAACGGCTCATCCAAACGTCCAAGCGGCAAGACGTAGTCGAGCGTCATGTCATGTTTGCGCTCAGAAAGCGGCTCGAGTATCAGCTTGTTCCGGTCGAATTTCTCGTACGGCAAGGCCTAGTCTACCTTTCAGAATGACGGTTTAACCTCTAGGACGATGTGGGCCATGAAACGACGTAGGCCTCGGAACCTGGAATGGTGCAGGCTTTGTAAATGATGACAATAGTGGCGGTTATATAATGCAACCTGAATGTCTATCCAGCACCACATTTTCTAATGGAAGCCGAATCTACTGAGCCGAATCAAACAGCAACTTTCTTAGCGGCGCCACATCGCTAAAATCCGGGATGATCACGTCCGCACCAGCTCGGATCAGACGTTCTCGCTTCCACTCGTTGATTCCGCGCCGAGCAATCTCGTTGGAGGCCACTCCAATGGCTAATCCGCCAACTTCCTTACAGTTTTCAATCTCGACGAACCCGTCGCCGAATGTAACCAAGCTGTCACCGCGCAGATTGTTCGACTCAAGTATGCCCTTAATTATAGTAGCTTTCGATCGTTCCCAATAATTGTCCAGCGCCCCATATATATGTTCACCAAAGTACTTGTCGATCCCAAGTGCGCGAGCCTCATCAACCACATAGGCATGATCAGTACCACTTGCGAGATACAGATTCACGCCCCGCCGGCTCATCTCCTTAACAAACTCTATGGCCCCTTCAATCACCATTTCGCGCGGGTTGATTTCACCCGCTTTAAGTCCGGCAACTCTATGCTCTATTCTCTGCCACAACCTGCGATGATACTCGCGCTTATAGTCTAGCGGGTCTAGCGGTTCACCGCCGCGCGCGGCGACTTCTTCCGCTAAGCGCATCATCTGATAAATAGTGTCCTTGCCGGTTAGCAGATCGACGTACTCCCGAACATACACGCGGAGCTCCTCCTCCGGTTCGTGATCGGGAGTTTTCATCAGTTCCTCGACCATCATCGGGACCATTACGTCCTGCCATCCTTCACGAATAACAGATATGGTCCCGTCAAAGTCGAAGAGAGCCGAAGAAACACGACCAACTTTAAGATTAGAATTGATAATCTCAATACTCACTACTGCTTTGTCCTATTACTGTTGATGATCGAGAGGCTCAGTGCTCGCTGAGTTCGCAAATCTAAAATGAGCTTGATCGACTTAGCAGACTCAGGCGTTAGAACTACCGCGTCGGGCGCAAGTCTACCATTTGAATCAAAAACGCACAGTGCAAGCAAAGCCTCTTTTCCATCCGGAATCTCCGCAGGAGTCGGAAAATCGATTCCGAGCATCCTAATACCGGGCTGTAGACTGATTGGTTGCTGCTGAGAGGAAAAGCATCGTCCATCCTCGAAAACAATTCCTAAAAAAGCTGCCCCCGTTATTTTCTTCGTTACCTTGACCTGCACCTCCAGACGGCTGAAAGCCTGAAGCTTCATCGGGGTCTTGATCTTGATTGAACCACGGTCGATAAATCTGGCCTCGGCAGGTGGTAGAGACACGACCGGAAACTTCGTGACAAACTCCTTCAAGTATTCAAAAAACTTCTGTGCACCAAACGCCTGCCAATTAGAGCTGTTGTAAAGATCGGCTCCGAGCATATAGGCAACTCTCAAATCCCATAAATGCTCGTCGATGTGCCGGCCATCGTTTTCTTCCCTGTTGATATTTGACCACGGTCCCCACTCCCGTAAGCGCCAAAGGTCGGATGGCTGCAAATCCTTCGCAGTAATACCCGACCTAGCACCCTTCGCATAAGCCCATTCCGAAGCGCAACGGTTAATCATTCCGCTAGGAAACACACTCTGGCCACGAACAGAATGTGTATACAGAGGCACGTTCTGTGCGAATCGATGCGATGCGCGAGCTTTGTTGACCGCATCAACCGTGTTTTGTACGTATCTGCTCACGTTTCGGTACAACCAGACAAGCTCTTCTTTCGAAAGCCCGTCCTTTGGATTCAGATCGACGCCGTCCTTGGCGGCGTCAAGAATCACGAAGGGGTTGAAGTCCGCCCACATTGTCTTACGAGCAAAGGCCATATTGCCTATATCGCAGTTTGAGTCCCAATATCGTGGCTCCTTCTCGACAAATAAGGCCTTGATCCAGGCTGCGTCGCCTCTACTCACAGCCTTCAGTTCCTCAATTGCCTCGTCTAGCCTTTTGAAACGATACTCGTTGAGCACGGGACTATTCATTGTGAGCCAAAAGCGATTTGACCACTGATTGGGTGTGCAGAGACCGTATCGGCGATCGTATCTATCACCGAGCAACGCTTTTAGCAAGGTATTCTCAGAGACTTCCGCATCCGGGGAATAGTATACCTGCTGATATTTGACATCCCCCAACACGACACCTTGGCCGTCTTCGACTTCGACCGGTGTACCAGTCCACCAAGATACCAAGCCAAGCATTGCTGGCATCTTGTATTTCCTGGCTAACGCCTCGCAAACGGCGAGTTGTTCCCTAACGCTCGCGCGGTCGCAGTTGGCATAGTATATCTCCGAGCTAAATCCGATACCGATATGGTCCTCTGGACGCGATGGAAGGTCTTTCGCTAAAAGTCCGAGCCAGGATTCACGGTCCTCAACATTGCCGTTAGGAATCAGACCAAAAATCGTAAAGCGGTCCCACTCCAAGAGCGATTTGAGTTCCGAGTACCTGATTGGCCGCACTGACTGGATCAGCACGGGCTGCGCTTTCGAACCGTTCGAGTGATTGGATATCTTGATGGTACCCAGAGGAGCGTTTCTCACACGAAGGAAATAGGTCACCGGCCCAAACCCTTTACTAACATGACACCGCTCGAAGCTTCCGATGCCACTGCCGGAAATGCGGTACTTATAAACTACCGGCTCTGTAGAATCAGGGTAGACCTCGGTTATGGCAAGGTAATCGGCAGGACCCTTAATGGTGAATTTTGCTTCCTTCGCTACCGCTTGCGCTTGGAATGTGAGCTTGTGCGAGCCGATATAGCCGACCAAGGTCACAGTTTCCGCCGACCCCGTGATCGAAACGCAAAGCCCTGCCAATATTGTAGCAACGCGCACCAACCAACTCATAATTCAGAACTACCAAACCTACTTTGTTGCAATAAGCGCGTCCTTGGCAACTCCCCGCTTAGTCGAGGAACGTCAAATTACCAGAACACTGGGCATGCGTTCTATCGCAACAACTTTCAGACACTCCTACCGGTGCATTCCACATTCACGTTCACGGGGGGCGAACATTTTCGGGCGCCTTGGCCAACACGAGAGTAAGGCCGAAGCTACTGTAAACAACCCCTAGAGTGGATTAACTGGGCTTCCGTTTACCCTTTTCTCAAAGTGGAGATGTGGACCCGTGGAAAGTCCGGTACTACCGACTCTGGCAATTGTCTCGCCTTTCCTAACTTCTTGACCCACGCCTACGAGCAGCCTAGAACAATGAGCGTATAGAGTAGAGATGCCTCCCCCGTGATCGATGACCACGGTGTAGCCGTAAGCACCCTGCCATCCTGCTATAATGACTATTCCATCGGCGGCGGCCCGAATGGGCGTTCCGGTAGGACAAGAAATGTCAACTCCGGTATGCAATTTGTATACACCGGTAATCGGGTGCACTCGATATCCGAACCTAGAGCTGAAGCACCCTCTTACGGGCATCAAAAGACCGCCCTTGAACGCCCTCGCATATCGCGCGCGCCCCGCAGGAGTACTTTGAATGCGCCTGATCTCTTCCTCGATCTCCTGAGACTTGGCCAACAACTCATCAAGAGCTCTCTCGTAAAGCTCCTTGCTATTTTCAATGGCCTCGAGTTGACGACGCTTGCTAGTTGCCAGTGCCGCAACTTCGTTCCGCACATAGACAAGTTGAACTTGAAGATTTTCTATCTCCCTCAAGCGCTGCGCTTGTCGCCTGCGGTCGCGCTCTATCGCTGCTTCATCAGTTTTGATTTCGGCAATAAGCTTGGTATCAGCTTCGAGGATTCGCTTCAAGTAGTAGGCACGGGTAAGAAACGTCCACATGTCGGCCGACCCGAGAACGACATCCAGATAGTCCAGATCGTCACCCTCGTAAATATCCACGACGCGCCTAGTCAATAGGTTCCTGCGTCTTGCAAGCTGCTTGCGAGTGCGTTCGAGACGCTTGATAGTTGCTTTGAGATCCGACTTGGCATCCAACAGCCTAAGTTTGTTGCGCGCCAAATTTGCCTGAGCAGTTTCAAGCTTCGCCTCAGTAACCGACAGTTGACCGATAACAGTGCGTTTCTCGTTCTCTTTTATGCGTATCTTGTAGCGAACAGCAGTGATCTGAGCCTTAATTTGCTTGGCCTTTCTAATCTTTGAGCTCAGTACCGACTTCTTCGAACCCTGTAC
>JAOAGX010000187.1 GCA_026415535.1 Armatimonadota bacterium
GACCAATTACGGCACGGAGCCGGTAGATTGGACTGTGAGTGCGTCTAAGCCTTGGGTGAGCTTGTCGACGACAGGCGGCAGTCTACCGGGTGGAGCAAGCGCGGAGGTGAACGTCACTATCAACTCAGCTGCTTCCTCCCTTCCGCCGGGATTCTACACCGACTCGGTAGTATTCACGAACCTGACTGACCATCGCGGCGATACCGTGCGCCAAGTTGCGCTAACCGTGTTTGGTTCCTACGAGATAAAGCCGACTAGATACGCTTGGATTAATCCAACTTCGCATACTCGGATCTTTCTTCCCGATGATGGAGTTTCACCAGCGCAGCCGATACCATTTACTTTTAGTCTTTACGATCGGCCATACAGTCAGGTATATGTCGGTTCTAATGGGCTGTTGGGGTTTATCAGTCAGGGTCTCAATTCCTATAGGAATACTGCTTTGCCAACCACGACAGCGCCCAATGCCGCCATATATCCTTACTGGGACGATCTTGATCCTGGCGCGGCGGGAAGTGTTTACATAGGCATTGAGGGAACGGCTCCGAACAGAAAGGTTGTCATCAGTTGGGTAGGGGTGCGTCGCTATGGAGCTTCGGCGACGAGGCTTACATTCCAGGTTCTTTTGTGCGAGGGCTCCAACGACATAATCTTTCAATACCAGGATGTGAGACCCAACGATCCCTACGGCGCGGGTCGGAGCGCGACTGTCGGTATCGAAAACGAGGCTGGCACCGCGGCCGCCCAATATTCCTATAACGGCAGCACACTCCTCCAAAACAAGATGGCACTACTGTTCACGTCTAGGGGACCTACGCCGCTTGATGCAAAACTTCTTCCAGATGGTGCTCCGATAGCCACACGCCGCGCAATAGTTTCGCGTGCGTTCGGTTCCTCGTTCTTTTACATCGAATCTGAAGATGGGCTGGGCGGGATTCGTGTGGCGATGCCCGGGCACGGTGTCGAATCGGGGATGCGTGCTGATGTGTCCGGAATTCTTCGAACCAGCTCCGATGGCGAGCGATTCATCGAGGCAGCCTATGTAGCTCGGACTGGTCAAGGAACTGTGGCTCCGATCGGGATGGGCGTTGCAGCTATTGGTGGTGCAAGCCTGCTTTATAATCCGGAAACCGGTGCAGGTCAACAGGGTGTGAAAGCCTGGCGAAAGATTAGGTTGCCCAACGGTGAGTGGCAGTGGGAATCGTTCAATTTGCCCGGTGTCAACAACGTAGGCTTGCTCGTCAAAACGTGGGGTAGGGTGTCTTGGGTCGGAACCGGTGAATTCTACGTGGATGACGGTTGCGGTTTAAGGGATATGACGGATCATCCGGGCATCCGTGTATTGGCTCCGGGCGTTCCTCCGCCGCCGGAAGGCGCGTTTGTCGAGCTGGTAGGAATAGTTTCTTGTTATAAGTTGGATGGGTCCGTGTGTCGTATGATTCTAGTGGCAAGTGAGTCCGATCTTAAGATATGGTAAATCTTGAGGACTTAGTTTGCAATTGAAAATCCGGTTATTCTGTGGAGAGTTTTTTGCCTATTGCGTTTCGCTGGCAGTCAGAATGGGCAGGTTCAAATAGGAGTGGTCAGCTTAGTTAAGACGTTCTTGGGGGAATCCATCCCCTTTGGCTTGCGCCGATCATAATTATCGAATGTACTTGTTACAACAACCTACGCGAGTTTGCGAAACTGAACAAACACCATTTACAAGCAATGCGAGGAATCTGCTTTCCAAGTTGTCGTTGCGAACGGAAAAGCAGATTCCTCGCTGTATGAGGGGGAGTGTGTGTTGCCCCTCTCCTAATACTACTTGATTTCGACAGTTGCTCCCTCGGCTTCGAGCTTGGCTTTCATGTTCTCGGCCTCTTCCTTTGAAACACCTTCCTTGAGAGACTTCGGAGCTGAGTCTACAAGCTCCTTGGCTTCCTTGAGGCCGAGTCCCGGTACCAGCTCGCGGACGACTTTGATTACCTGGACCTTCTTATCACCAGCGCTGGCAAGGATCACGTCAAATGTCGTCTTTTCCTCTGCAGCTTCGGCAGGAGCAGCGGCACCTGCAGCGGGAGCGGCACCCACCGCCGCCGGTGCAGCCATTGCCACAGCCGATACGCCGAACTCCTCCTGCAGCGCTTTCACGAACTCATTGAGTTCAAGCACGGTCATGTTCTTTACAGTATCAATCAACTCAGCTACGTTCGCCATCTTTTGTGTTCACTTCTCCCTTCTGTACAATTCATAATTCGCTTATTGTCACGTATCCTAGGGCCTTATGCTTTTTCAAGCTTACAAAGGGCTAGGCTATGCGGTTGCGGCCTTCTTCTCGGCTACGCCTTGTAATGTCATTACAAGCTGTCCGATCATCGATTGCAATGTGCCAACGAGGTTGGTAATCGGACTCTGCAGTCCGCCTACCACCATCGCGTATAGCTGCTGCTTGGGCGGTATTTTGGCCAGGGCCTGAATTTCTGCGGTGCTGAGAACGTGGCCGTCCACAAGCCCTGACTTAATCTGTAATGGTTTAACTGCCTTGCCAAATTCCTCTAGAGCTTTGGCTGCTGCAACCGGATCATCGTACGTATACACAACCGCCGTTGGTCCGGCAAGGCCTTCGGCCAGTGGTTCTGCCGCCGTACCGGCCGCAGCTAATCTGAACAGAGTGTTCTTTACAACCCTACAGCTAGTGACCGCTTCGCGGAGCTTTTTGCGCAGTTCCGAGATGCCTTTGACATCAAGCCCTTGGTAATCGGTCAGGATTAACGCGCTTGCTCCCAAAAGCTCTCGAATCTCAGCCACTTCCTGCACCTTCTCTGGTCTTGGTTCGCGTTTTTCTATAGGCAATAAATCTCACCTCCCGTTTTGGAAATCCAAGTCAAAGGTCCTGCAATAAAAAGGGCTGTCCGCAGACAGCCCATTGACTCAGTTACGATCCGTCCCCAAGGACAGACCTGTATCGAGCCTCGGTCGGCGCTCATGTTACGTGGCATTAAACCCTGGCAGGGTACCGACTGTCTGCGGCTACAGTATTCACTTGTATCAGGCTACCGTTATTAGTATGATCTTGCCTGAGTTTCTTCGCTACATTTAGGCCAAAGTGTTCAGCCACTCGTCGTTCTGAACTAAGCGAAAATCCGTGCCTACAAAATCCAGCATACTTTCAGGAGCGTCCCGCCGCACGCTGGGCTTCGTTTGTGTCGATGTCAACGCCCGGGCCCATGGTCGAGCTCACCGTGATCTTCTGTAAATACTTGCCCTTGGCGGACGGCGGTTTAGCCTTCAAAAGTGCGTCAATCAATGCATTGAGGTTTTCGTTGAGTTGATCGACGGAGAAGGATACCTTGCCAATCGGCGCATGCACAATCCCGGCCTTCTCAACACGGTATTCCACACGCGATGCGCCTTTGATTTCGCGTACCACCCGACCGATGTCTTCAGCGACGGTTCCGGCTTTCTTGTTCGGCAACCGCGACCGCAAAATCGGCCCCAACTTACCAACCATTCCCATGACATCCGGTGTTGCTAGGACAACATCGAAGTCCGACCACCCGGCTTGAATGTCTTTTACCAAGTCCTCTCCGCCAACACGGTCGGCTCCGGCTTCCAAAGCTTCTTGGATCTTTTCGCCCTGTGTTATCACGGCAACTTTTCTGGACTTACCGGTTCCGTGTGGCAGAGTAGTATTGCCGCGGACCATCTGGTCACCGTGTCGCGGGTCAACCCCCAGTTTGATTGCAACATCGACCGTCTCGTCGAACTTAGCGTTGGCAGCTTGCTTGACTAGCTCCAACGCTTCACGTGGCGGTAACGGTTCACTGCGGTTCACGGTCTTAGCCGCTTCCAGATACCGCTTTCCTCTATTGGGCATCTGTTTCCTCCCTTATTGTCTCTATTTGCAGGTCCCTTATCGGGATAACGGCTTTCGCCTGCCGCCTGCGCTGTCGAACTGAGTACTGACAACAGACAACTAATCTACTATCTCAATTCCCGCTGATCTTGCTGTTCCTTCGAGGGTTCTCATCGCAGCCTCGATGCTATTTGCGTTGAGATCGGGCATTTTCTGCTCGGCAACTTGTCTCAACTGCTCCCGCGTGATCCTGCCGACCTTTCGGCGATTTGGTTCGCCAGAAGCTTTTTCGACTCCGGCGGCTTTCTTCAACAACTCCGCTGCTGGCTGGCATTTGAGTACGAAAGAGAACGACCGATCCTCGTAAATCGTGACCTCGGCGGGGATAACGCTTCCTATCTGTGAAGCGGTCTTCTCGTTATACGCTTTGACGAACTCCATTATCGCAATTCCGTATTGACTCAGGGCCGGCCCAACTGGTGGCGCCGGAGTTGCTTTGCCTGCCGGAATCTGGAGTTTGACTACACCAATTACTTTTTTCGCCATCGGGAACTCCTATAGCCTTTCAACCTGCGAGAAATCAAGTTCGACGGGGGTATCCCTGCCGAAGATTGAGATTAAGACCCGCAGTTTTTCTTTCTGCACGTTGACCTCTTCGATTTTGCCTGTAAAATCAGCGAACGGTCCGGAAACTACGCGCACAACATCATCCTTTGACCACTTTACCTTAGGCTTGCGGTCTGGAGCTTCAATAGCCTCGAGAATCGCCTGAACCTCTTTCTCTTGAAGAGGCACAGGCTTGTTTCCGGAACTTACAAAGCCAGTAACTCCGGTAGTGCTTTTCACGAGATGCCACGTAGTTTCGTCAAGCACCATCTCGATGAGCACGTAGCCCGGGAAGACCTTTCGCTGGACTTCCTGTCTTTTGCCGCCGCGCGTTCTTAGTTCGGCCTCCGTCGGCACAAGTATCCTGAAGATCTTGTCCTTCAGGTTCATAGACTCGGCACGGCGCTCGATATTCGTCTTGACCTTATTCTCGTGACCGGAGAATGGACTGTCTCTTATACACATCTGACGCTGCCGACGAGCGA
>JAOAGX010000188.1 GCA_026415535.1 Armatimonadota bacterium
AGCGTCAGATGTGTATAAGAGACAGGGTTAGACCGAGACGAGTAGGAGGTGCGACCTACCAAGTTCCGGTTGAGGTTAGGTCTGATCGCCGAATATCACTCGGACTTCGCTGGATTGTTACAAATGCTCGCAAACGTAGCGGGCACACCATGATTGAAAAACTGGCCGCCGAATTGCTTGATGCGGCTAACAACACCGGTGCGTCGGTCAAGAAGAGAGAGGACACTCACAAGATGGCCGAGGCGAACAAGGCGTTCGCTCACTATCGCTGGTAGATCTCAGGAAAGGTCTTCGATCCCGACGTTATAATCGGTTCTGATAGTTTTGCAGTTTCGCTTGCAAAGGTGATCTTGGAAAGGGGGGCAGACTAGAGAAGGCGAGAGGTTGATCGAATGTATTGAGGGGACAAAGCTATTTGTGGCTTGTTGCCCTTCGATCAAGCTTGCGTTCTGCTTTCCTTCGGGAGAGAAATATTCTAACCTAAGATGTCACGCGATTATCCACTTGAAAAAACGCGTAATATAGGCATTGCTGCTCACATCGACGCCGGCAAGACAACCACCACCGAGCGTATACTTTACTACTCGGGCCGGATACACCAGATGGGAGAAGTCGATGAAGGCGCAGCCACTATGGACTGGATGCAGCAAGAGCAAGAGCGTGGCATCACTATCACGTCGGCTGCTACCACTTGTTTTTGGCGTGACTGCCGCATCAATATCATAGACACCCCGGGCCATGTTGATTTCACTGTCGAAGTTGAGCGCAGCCTGCGCGTTTTGGACGGTGTTATTGCCGTTTTCTGTGCGGTAGGCGGTGTTCAGCCTCAGTCGGAGACTGTTTGGCGGCAAGCGAATCGATACAATGTTCCCCGGATAGCATTTGTGAACAAGATGGACCGGGTTGGCGCGGACTTTTTCAAGGTCATCGATCGAATACGCGACAGGCTCGGTGCGAATGCAGTTGCGATCCAGATGCCCATTGGTTGTGAGGATAGCTTCGTCGGCGTTGTGGATATAGTTAGGCTTAAGGCGATACGTTGGGTCGATGGGCTGGGCCGGGAATACGAGGAGAGCGACGTGCCCGATGAGCTTCGGCAGACCGCACTTGAGATGCGCGAGCAGCTTGTCGAGAAGGTTGCTGAGATCGATGAGCACCTGATGGAGAAGTACATCGAGGGTCAGAAGATTACTCCCGAGGAGATCAAGGCCGGCATTCGCAAGGGCGTCGTTACCAACAAACTAGTGCCGGTACTGTGCGGTGCGGCGTTTAGAAACAAGGGCATCCAGCCTCTTATGGATGCTGTAGTAGACTATCTCCCTTCTCCGTTAGACGTGCCTCCGGTGGAAGGGATTAGTGTCAAGACGGGTGAGAAAGTCACGCGTGAGCCGTCAGACAAGGAACCGTTTGCTGCCCTTGCATTCAAGATAATGAGCGATCCATATGTGGGAACGCTCACTTTCTTCCGAGTTTACAGCGGACATCTCTCGCGCGGGAGCTGGGTTTATAACGCCAACAAGAACAAACGCGAGCGACTGAATCGAATCCTTCGCATGCATGCCAACCACCGTGAGGAAGTGCAGGAAGTGTTCGCAGGCGATATAGCCGCAGCAGTCGGGTTGGCCGAAACAACCACTGGAGACACCCTCTGCACCGAGCACGACCGCATTCTGCTTGAAACCATTCACTTTCCGGAACCCGTTATCTCGGTCGCCATCGAGCCGAAGACCAAGGCGGACCAAGACAAGATGGCGGCAGCGCTCCAAAGACTCTCTGACGAAGATCCAACATTCAAGACCCGTGTTGATGAAGAAACCGGCCAGGTCATTATCTCCGGCATGGGAGAGTTGCACCTGGAGATCATATTGGATCGGCTTTACAGGGAGTTCAAGGTTGAGGCTAACCACGGAAAACCGCAGGTAGCTTACAAAGAGGCCATTACGAAGTCTAGTCACGGGGAGGGCAGATATGTGAAGCAGACCGGGGGGCGCGGTCAGTACGGGCACGTTATTGTAGATGTTGAACCGCTTCCGACCGGATCCGGCTTGGATTTCGTAAACAAGATCAAAGGTGGGGAAATCCCGAGCGAGTTTATACCGGCGGTAAAGGCTGGTGTTGAGGAGGCGCTTCAGTCTGGCGTTATTGCTGGCTATCCAGTGGTGGATATAAGGGTAACTGTAGTCGGCGGCTCGTTCCACGAGGTCGACTCTTCAGACAACGCGTTCAAAATGGCGGCGTCGATTGCCGTTCGAAACGCAGTTGAGGCCGGGAATCCTACGCTTAAGGAACCCATTATGCGTGTTGAAGTTATCGCCCCGGAAGAGTTCGTGGGTGATGTGATATCGGATCTCAACGGTCGGCGCGGCGATATAACTCACATGGAATCGGCTGCCGGGGGCACGCAAGTTATCGATGCGAACGTACCTCTTGCTGAGATGTTCGGTTATGCTACCGCTCTGCGCTCGATGACTCAGGGTAGGGGTTCTTATACTATGGAGCCTTTCCACTATGAAGTGGTGCCAGATCATTTGGCGGATCAGCTTGTGATGAAGATGACTGGCCGACCACTTGTGCGAAAGTAGCGACTTGTTGGATAATCATTGGGCGCTCTGTAACGCGGGATTTGCGAGTGTTGAGGTTGTTATTGAACACTTTTGACTTCTAACTTTCTTGACCTAGGACTATCGACTTTCGACTTGTTAGTTTGGGAGGATGCTAAATGGCTAAGCAGCGTTTTGAGCGGACGAAGCCGCACGTAAACATTGGGACGATAGGTCATGTTGATCATGGCAAGACGACGTTGACAGCGGCGATCACGGCGGCATTAGCGACGAAGGGTTTAGCGAAGTATACGCCTTATGATCAGATTGACTCTGCTCCTGAGGAGCGTGAGCGTGGTGTAACGATCAACATATTTCATGCGGAGTATGAGACTGAGAAGCGGCACTACGCTCATGTTGACTGTCCTGGTCATGCTGACTACATCAAGAACATGATCACTGGTGCAGCTCAGATGGACGGTGCGATTTTGGTGGTATCTGCGGCTGATGGTCCGATGCCTCAGACACGGGAGCACATATTGTTAGCTCGTCAGGTGAACGTGCCTTACATAGTTGTGTATATGAACAAGGCTGACATGGTGGATGATCCTGAGTTATTGGAGTTGGTGGAGTTAGAGGTACGTGAGCTTTTGACGAAGTATGGTTTTCCTGGGGACGAGGTTCCTGTGATAGTAGGTTCTAGTTTAAAGGCTTTGGAGGCTTTGAACTCTGGTCGTGCGGACGATGAGAGTGTGAAGTCGATATGGCAGTTATTGGAGGCTGTGGACGAGTATATACCGACTCCGGCTCGTGATATAGACAAGCCTTTTTTGATGCCGATAGAGGATGTGTTTACGATAACTGGTCGTGGGACGGTAGTGACTGGTCGTGTGGAGCGTGGGACTTTACGTTTATCCAGCGAGGTAGAGATAGTTGGCATACGTGAGACTCGGAAGACGGTAGTGACTGGTATAGAGATGTTCCGTAAGATGATGGACGAGTGCCAGGCTGGTGACAATGTAGGTTTGTTGTTGCGTGGTATAGAGCGCAAGGAGGTGGAGCGTGGTCAGGTTATAGCTCAGCCTGGTTCGATCAAGCCTCACACGAAGTTCAAGGCTGAGATATATGTGTTGACGAAGGAGGAGGGTGGTCGTCACACTCCGTTTTTCCGTGGTTATCGTCCTCAGTTTTACTTCCGGACCACAGATGTGACTGGGTCTTTGGACCTGCCTGAGGGGACGGAGATGGTGATGCCTGGGGACAACGTGACGATCACTGCGGAATTGATCGTGCCAATAGCTTTGGAGCAAGGGTTGAACTTCGCAATCCGAGAAGGTGGTCACACCGTCGGAGCAGGCGTAGTCTCGGAAATTATTGAATAATTTAATGACTAGGAGCTGTAGCTCTTCAATTCGAATTATTGATCAATAAACCGAGCGCCGGTAGGATTGCCGGCTTAACGGAAGGCGATATGGCAAAAAAAGGTAGCGGCGAAGTCCGCGTAGTTATCAATTTGGCGTGCGAAGATTGCAAGCGGCGTAACTATACGTCATATAAAAACAAGCGCAACGATCCGGATCGACTCGAGTTGCGGAAGTATTGCCGCTGGTGTGGCAAACACACGTTGCATAAGGAAGCAAAGTAGAGATAGGGTCGCAGCGTGGATTAGTCAGGCCAGGCGGATGAAAGCACCTCAAAAGTCAGACGGATTTCTTACCAAGCGTTGGCCTGAGAGCAGTCTGTATCGTGCGAGCAAGGTACTGTTGATGACTTAGGCACGTTCAATCTTTAGATAGATTCTTCGCTATGCCTGATGATAATTACCTGCTTAATGCAACGAAGAATCTAGTTGCTGGAAACTGAGCGTGTCTTAAACTTTCTCGTTCTTGTCTCCCTGTCGCAGGTGTGGTATAATACTTAGCGACACAAGCTGATAACTGTGGTACGGCATCAATCTGCGCAGGGGCATAGCTCAGCTGGTAGAGCACCGGTCTCCAAAACCGGGTGTCGTCGGTTCGATCCCGGCTGCCCCTGCCATTTTTTGGTTTGCCGGAGGATGGAATTCTAGATGGCGAACGGAACTGCGGCGAAAGCCGCTTCTAGACCAAAGCGCGAGGGAATATTTTCCCGCATCGGAAAAGCCTTCGCAAGCGTAGGCAGGTTTATCCGTGAAAGTTATGTGGAGACCTGGCATAAGTCCAGTTGGCCAACCTGGAAGGAACTGAGGCAGTTTACAACGGTAGTAATATTTGCCGTAGCAGTAGTATCTGTTTGGATTGGCGGATTGGACTTTATCTTGGGCAAAATAACCGAAAGGATCGCGGGCGGCAAACTGGTCCGCTAGGAAAGTTCTTGGCTATATTGACCATGTCAGAGAAA
>JAOAGX010000189.1:0-272 GCA_026415535.1 Armatimonadota bacterium
TCACAATAGGATACCCCTCCCTTTATCATACTCTCCGGGATGCTTGGCTGAATCCAAGGTTGCTTTATTGTTCTTCTACCGAGTGCTAGACAAGTATGAGAACTTTGATGCATATACCCTAAGGCCGTTGCGGTAGAACGCAAAATCAGCGTTTTTGACGAATCGGCACTTGTTACTTCCAAATCGTCCTGCTCCTCGTTCTTTTGTTGCAAAGGCCGACACCTATTATATGAACTTTCCCACGAGTTGGGTTATGGCCTTCGAAGCAGGTC
>JAOAGX010000189.1:282-4914 GCA_026415535.1 Armatimonadota bacterium
GATGTGTATAAGAGACAGAAGCAGGTCTGTGCGGAGCGAATTTGACAACCGGCACCCCTAGATTGTTGGCTCGTGTGATGCTTGGGTCTTCTGGGGTTTTAGCCCCAAAGCTTGACCAGAAGAGATTCGACCAACTTATTTTCACAGAGTATCTTTGTTTCGGAGGACAAGAGCACGTCGATGCCTAACGCTTTCCGTCAAACCTTTGGAGTGCTCTGTGATCTGAAAACCTTTGTTTCGACGAGACGTTCGTTTCAAGGCTGTGGATCACACAGCACCCCGGAGCTGTCAGGTGAGGCGAAGACTCTTCTTTTGGGGAGGAGTCAAAAGCGGCGAACTCGGCGATGACCCAACGCCAACAGGAATCCGCAATTCTTTCCCGATGAAGTGGTACGCGCACAGCGTACTTCTTTCTATTATACGATCGACTTCACCGCTTCGACCACGTCTGCCACAGTTGGCACTACCGCGTCTTCGAGTGGTTCGCTCATTGGAATCGGACAGTCTTTACCGGACAGGAAGATCGGAGGGGCGTCTAGGTAGTCGAAACCAACCGAACCGTCCTCAAAACGGTACTCGAACACCTGTCTCGCGATCTCGAGTCCGACGCCGCAGCGCGGGTAGCCTTCTGAGACAGTGATCAGCCGTCCGGTTTTGCGAACTGACTTAGCTATCGTGGCGACATCCAACGGGTTCAGCGTGCGCGGGTCAATCACTTCGATGTTGATGCCTTCCTGCGCAAGCTTTTCGGCAGCGTCCATTGCGAAGTGAAGCATGCGGCAGTATGCGACGACAGTCGCATCGGTCCCTTCGCGCTTCACGTCTGCCACTCCTAGCGGGATAACGTAATCGTCATCCGGCACCGGCCCCATCACGCCGGAGTACATTACCTTGTGCTCGATGAACAGTACCGGGTTGTCGTCGCGAATTGACGCCTTCAAAAGGCCCTTGGCGTCAAACGGAGTAGATGGCATAACGACATACAGCCCCGGAATGTGCAGGAACATCGCTTCCAAGCTCTCGGAGTGGTGTGCGGCTATGCTTCGGCCCACGCCGCCTTCGGTTCGGATTACCGCTGGCACCTTCGTCTTACCGCCGAACATGTACCGGTTGTAAGCCAGGTTGTGTATGAGCTGGTCTGAGCCTATAGTTAGGAAATCGATGTACATTATCTCCGCAACAGGCCTCAAACCTCTCATCGCCGCGCCTCCGGCTGCGCCGACGATGGCGGCTTCGCTAATTGCTGTGTCGATCACGCGCTCGGGCCCGAACTCGTCGAGCAGGCCACGTGTTGCAGCGTAAGCGCCGCCGTAAAGCCCCACGTCTTCACCCATCACGATCACGCGCTTATCCCGCCGCATTTCCTCAGCTTGTGCATCGACAATTGCTTGGCCGTAGGTCTTTATTGGTATTCCGTATTTTTCTTCGAGCGCTTTGGCGTCGTTTGCTTTGAGCTTCGGCAGAGTGCTCCCAGACAGTTTCCTGATCTCTGCTTCAATCTGTTTTATCTTTGGCGCAATCTTGGCTTCCGCTGCTATTTCAGATGCGCGCTTGGCGACATCGACCGGCACGTAGATATCGTCGAAAAGCTCGCTAACCGGCGGATAGGGGCTGTCGAGTGCAAACTTGGTGGCGATTTCAATTGTCTTGATCGCTTTTTGTTCGACCTCATCGCACTCCTCTTCAGTCGCGATTCCCGTCTCGATGAGCTTCTTGCGAAGAACAATGATTGGGTCACGCTCCTTCCACTGCGCCTCTTCCTCGCGCGTGCGATAGGCGCGCTGGTCGCTCGATGAATGACCGTACCAGCGGTATGTCTTACATTCAATCAGTGTCGGCTCACTAAACTTTCGGGCATGGTCGACGGCCTGCTGGACCGCTCTTTTAACTGCCAAAACGTCCATACCATCCACGATTACACCAGGGATTCCATAAGCAGCAGCGCGAACGGCGATATCTCTGATCTTGGAGGCTTGGCCAGCACACGCCACTGACTTATCGTGGAACGGCACGCTCATGCCGTAGAGGTTGTTTTCGCAGATGTAAACTATCGGCAAACCGCACAACAACGACGCCCCCATGTTAAGCGACTCATGAAACGCGCCGGTGTTGGAAGCGCCGTCGCCGAAGAAGCACAACACAACCGCACCTGTGCCAAGAAGCTTCTCGGCAAGTGCACCGCCGGTGCCTATGGGTATATTTCCGCCTACGATGCCGGTGGAACCGAGGTTGCCTTTTTCAACATCGGCTATGTGCATTGAGCCTCCTCTGCCCCTGCAATAGCCAGTTTCCTTGCCCATCAGCTCGGCCATCATCTTGTTCCAATGTTCCTGGCGTGCCGGCTCGCCACCCTTCCTGGCGTGAAAATCTCCTATGGCGCCGCAGTGACCGTGGCCCCGATGAGTGCTGGCAATGACGTCTCTCTCTTCGAGGCAGGCTATTGCTCCTACAGCCACGGCTTCCTGGCCGGCGTAAAGGTGCGAAGCTCCCTTGATAGTGCCTTCTCGGAGGAGCTTGTAGACTGTGTCCTCGAAGTTGCGGATTTCGTACATCTGCCGCAGGTATTCGAGCAGTTCTTCTTTTGACTCCGTAATCTCGTAATCGGTTTTTGCTGTGGCGGAGGACTTTGTGGCTGTTTTTGGCATTTGCGGTGCTCCTTCGCGAACGTAGCCCCGCTTTGTCGGGGCCACGAGTAGATCGTTCGTGTGCCAAACGGTCCGTTGGCTCGTGTATTATTCTACCTTCCGCAAGCGTCCGAAGTCAACGCCAATCCGGATTTAGGTTTTTTGTGATAATCGCGGTTTTGACGGTTCGTAGGCTTGTCTTGTGTCTGTCAGGCAAGTTCGGTCTCCTGGTGCTGATCCCTTTGCTTTCGCATTCCCAGAAGCACGGCGGTGGCTAGTATGAAGATTCCAAACACTAGTTTGAGCACAGAAGCACTCAGGCTTCCTGCAAGACCAGCTCCTGCCATTCCTCCAGCTATCGCTCCAAGTCCGATCCATTTGGCTACGCGGAATTCTACGTTACCCATCCCGTGGTGCATCAACATTCCGGCGACAACAGTCGGGACGATGGCTCCGAGCGATATGCCTTGAGCCGTATGCTGATCAATTCCTAGGAGGAGAACCATAGCTGGAATGCTTATACCTCCACCGCCGATTCCCAACAGGCCGCTGACGCACCCGCTTGCGAGCCCTGTTCCTAAAGATATCAGTATTCCGCGAAAGGTACCTGTCAGTTCCACAACTCTCTCAGCTGCCGCAGGGCCGATATCTCCGCGCAAGAATCCGCCAACAATCATCCGCACTCCGACCATAGCTAGGAAAACACAAAAGACTCGCCTGAGTACTGTACTGTTTATCATCGCAGCGATCGTGGCCCCGAGCCAGGCACCCACGACTCCGCCGATTGCCATTACTCCTGCCAACCGCCATTCCACGTAGCCGTGTAGGTAGTACACAGCGACACCTGCGGTGCTCACCATAAAAACCGCTGCTAGGCTTGTTCCGTGAGCCTTGTGCTGGTTGAAGTTCAGAAAGAATACCAGAGAGGGCACAATCACTGTGCCGCCGCCGATTCCCAAAAGTCCGCCGACAAATCCAGCAGCGATCCCTGTTCCAAGCAGAATTGTGGCGGTGATGTACCTGAATGTTGCCAAGAAATGTCCTCTATTTGTTGTGAATTGTGCGTTTGTTTCCGGTCTCTTACGGTGCTGACTGCGCGTGTCATTCTGATTGCAGCGAAGTATATCAGAGCGGAATCAAATTTTTCGCTGAGTTCAGAACGGCAGCGTAGCACGTGCGTGTAGCGCGCATTGACTCGCCGGAAACGCCGTGCAGACACTTTGTTGCAATAGCCCACTAGAACAGGCTCGGTGTTAATTCGACGCCGAAATATGTGTCGTGTTTGATCGAGTATGCCTTGAATCTCAGAAACGATGTTGGTTGCCAGCCGAGGGCACCGTTTGCGTTGAGACTGTCATACTCGCCTTGCAAAAAGAACTTGGCCGGGAACTTGGCCTCGAAACTAGCGAACGGTCCACGAATACCACCCACGCCTAGTCCAAGCGTTGCGGAGAACTCTTTAAGAAACGGTATAACACCTTCCGTGGACACGTGTTTGGTTACCGCGAAATAGCCTGCGATTCCGCGTTCGGTTTGTGAGCCGATATCAGTTGCGCCGAAGGAGACTGCGGGGGTGATGAACGTTTCCGGCAGGAAGCACCACTGTGCACCGAGGACGCTTTCAGTCTTACCGTCAACGTTTTGCGCACCGATCAGATTGGCTTCGAACTGTTTAAACCCGGTGGCGAGCCAATAGTATTTGCCGTTGCTATTGCCGGGGCTAAGAGCCATTTCAAGGCGAAACTGGCCCGTGGTTAGAGTGTTTCCGGTCGGCGCAAGCAATAGTGGATTGGCTTGGCTGTTTGATGAAAGCAATGCCATCAGAGCCGCACAAGTGGCGACTTGAAACCATTGGTCCACAAAGCGGATTTTCACAGCGGCAGCCTCCTCTTTTCGGCTTCTAGTATTCTTTCGACGGCATGCGCAACCTGACCTTGCCGCGGCGGTTTGGACGTGTCCACAATCGCGACAAATTCGATAGTATGCGGCCTTGGGGAAGGTCGTGTAC
>JAOAGX010000190.1 GCA_026415535.1 Armatimonadota bacterium
TCATATACCATGGGCCAGGTTCAGGCATTACAGTCTCCTTTTCGGTTTGGTTTAGGCGCTGGAGATTTTTCGCTTCGCCCATAATGACGGACAAAATAGGCGTCATTCTGAGCGGAGCGAAGAATCTACCTTTGCAACTCCAAAGGAACGCGCTCAAAGCGGCGTTCTTGTCGTTTCATCAAAGATTGCAACCCGCAACAGACCCGCATCATCACTTCCGCCTACCGGCGCAGAAAACATCCGCTTTTTCTTCTAACGCTTGAAAAAGCGAGCGGCGCAGTTCAAGCACTCGGGCGGTTCCCTCATCAATCGCAATTACCTGCTTGTCCTTTTCGGACCGCAATCTAACCTCGATCTTTCCTTCACTCGCAAGTCGACCACACACGACCTGGATTGGTATGCCAATAAGGTCTGCATCTTTGAATTTGACGCCTGGTCGCTCGTCGCGCTCGTCGAGGAGCACATCGACGCCAGAGCCCAACAGTTCCTCATAGAGTAGTGTAGCTACAGCGCATTGGTCGTTGTCTTCCGGGTTAAGAAGTAATATCTCCACCTCGAACGGCGCAACCGATATTGGCCAGATTATGCCGTCGGCATCGTTGTGGACCTCAGGAATGGCGGCGAGCATCCTACTAACACCGATTCCGTAGCAACCCATTACAAATGGTTTTTCCTGACCGTCGGCGTCTAGAAACGTAGCGCCCATTGCTTCAGAGTAGATTGTTCCCAATTTGAATATATGGGCGGCTTCGATTGCGCGAAGACTTTCGAGCGTGCCATCGCATCTAGGGCAAGGATCTCCCGCCGAAGCGATTCTCAGATCAGCCCAAGTGGTTACTTTAATATCACGGTCAAGATTTACGTTGACGAAGTGTGTGTCGGTCTTATTGCCTCCGACGACGAAGTTGGCCATGTCGGCAATCTCACGGTCGGCGATGATCCTAACCCCATCCAATCCAACCGGTCCTGCGAAACCAACTGCGGCGCCGGTAACGCGTTCGATCGTTTCGGCATCGGCCATTTCAACGTGTTTGGTTTCGAGGGTTCGGGCGAGCTTGGCTTCGTTGAGGTCTCGGTCACCGCGAACAAGCGCCGCAACCACCTCGTTGCCGGCTTTATAAATGAGCGTTTTTACGAGGTCCTCGGGCTTCTTTCCGAGGAATTGCGTCACTTCTTCTATGGTGCGTTGATTGGGTGTGTCTATAAGTTCGAGCGGCCGCATTTCAACCGATGGTTTCGCAGCAGGCCGATCACCAATTTCGCAGCGCTCGGCGTTTGCTGCGTATCCACAAGATGGGCAATGCAATACTACGTCCTCGCCCGAGTCGGCGAGAACCATATACTCTTCGTTTTCCTTGCCGCCGATCGCGCCCGATTCTGCTTCGACGACGATCGCATCCAGCCCGCATCGAGCTAGTATGCGCGAGAACGCGATCCACATTTTCTCGTAGGCAAGATCGCAGTCTTCTTTAGTGCGATCGAAGGAGTAGGCGTCGAGCATAATAAATTCTCGCCCTCGCACTACTCCGCCGCGCGGCCTTGGTTCGTCGCGACCCTTGCTCTGAATCTGATATAGGTTAAGAGGCAGTTCCCGGTAAGAGCGCACGTCGCGCCGAACAATATCTGTTACTACCTCTTCGTGCGTGAAACCGATCGAGTACTCACGATCGGTTCTGTCCTTAAACTTGAAAAGGACGTCCTCGTCCCATCGACCCGTTTCGCGATATAGTTCTGCCGGCACTAGCCCCGGCATCAGGATTTCCTGCGCGCCTTGGGCGTCCATCTCCTCGCGGACAATATTTTCAATCTTTTTGATTACTCTGTAGCCCAGAGGCAAGTAGTTGTAGATTCCCGCGCCAACGCGCCTGATAAACCCGCCGCGGAGCAGAAGCTTGTGGCTGGTCATCTCGGCTTCGGCCGGAACCTCTCGTAGTGTCGGAAAGAATAATTGTGATGCTCGCATATGACCCTCGTTTGTCGGTTATAGATTGTTAGTTATCGATGTCTGAATTGGGTTGAAGCGCGACGAGGTGCGACGTGTCGTTGGTTTTAACCACGTTTTTCTCGCCGTAGCGGGTTTTGTTAAGTCGGCTTATGCTGCATGGATCGAGTTCAAAGGAGATGTTATGTCTGCCGATCGTCAGCTCCAGCCACCAGCAGATCGCGGCGTTTGCTGATCCTCCGTGTGCTACAAGTACCACTAACTCTGAGTTGTCGTCTCTGATTCTATCAAGAAATGACTCGACACGTTCGGACATTTGTCGCCAGGTTTCAGCACCGGGGAACGGGGCCCAATCGACAAGTGCTCCCGTGATTGGGTTTAGTATCTTGGAGGCGTCTTCGATCTTCAGCCCGGCGGCGGTGCCGTTGTTGAGTTCGCGAAGCGCCGGAGTTAGGATCGGTTCAATCTGGAGAGATTCGCCGATGATTTGTGCCGTTTCCGCCGCGCGCAGCAGATCGCTTGAGTAGAAGGCGAACTTCTTATTTCCCACGAGGCTTCTGATGCGAGGTCCGGTCAGCTGGGCCTGTCTTTTGCCCAGTTTCGTAAGCGGAGTATCGGTCCAGCCTCCCGTTAGACCTCGGACCATATGTTCTGCCTCGCCGTGCCTGACAACAATGAGTTCTTCCATGCGTCGATTTGTTTCACCCGGCGCGTGTTCTTCGCTTCGCTCAGAATGACGAAGGTAATGACTCAGAATGACGGAGGTAATGAGCTCAAAATAACAAAGGTGATGAGCTCAGAATGGCAGAAGCAACTAACACAGAGTGACAAATTTAATAAAACTTTTTTGCCAAACAAAGTCATTATCTTTTCGCAAAACGTCATTCTGAGCGAAGCGAAGAATCTCTAGCATTATTGGGATCAAACTCTATGATCTAACCTCCCCTTCCGCTCCCAAGTCTGCGACTAGGGCTACTTCTTCGCAGTTTGGAAACTTAGGGCAGTTAATGCACTCGGACCAGACCTTATGAGGCAGCGTTGACTTATCAACGCGTCTGAAACCGGCTTTTTCAAAGAATTCCGGAATGTAGGTAAGCGCGAACACCCTCGGCACGCCAATTTCGCGGGCTTCGGAAAGGCAAGCTTCGACGAGTGCTCGGCCATATCCGCGCCCCTGTGCGCTTTCATCGACGGCGAGCGACTTGATCTCGGCTAGGTCTTCCCAAGTAACGTGAAGTGCGCAGCAGCCGATAATTCTACCTTGGTTTTCCACTACGTAGAAGTCGCGGACGTTTTCGTAGATCGCCAACAATGATCGGGGTAACATCGCGTTTTTGTTGGCAAACGAATTAACAAGCCTGTGTATCTCGGGCACGTCCGGCACTTTGGCTTTGCGGATCACAATTGTTAATCTTCCTCCGCCTTTGAAGATAGTCGGTCTAATTCCCGAAGGTGACTTTTAGTTGTTGCTACGAAACGCAACCCTCACATTTTCGGTGATTCGAAGCTCCCCAACTAAGCGGGAGAATCTCAGAAAACGTGTTGGTAGCAAAGCAACAAACTAGGTTGTAACTTCCCCTTGCTCTTTGCTGGGAGGGGATGTTAACCTGGCTACCTCAGCCATCAGCTCGTCCACTAGTTTGTTCTCCGGTGTCTTGCGAAGCAAAACGCCCTTTGCAAATATCGCCCCGGCATTCTTTCCGCCCGCGATGCCAACATCTGCAAGTGAAGCCTCCCCCGGTCCATTAACTACGCATCCCATAACTGCAACTGTTATCGGTTGCGGTGGCGGGTTCTTTTCGAGCCGGTCGCGAACCTCGGATGCTATCGCGGTTATATCTATCTCACATCGGCCGCACGTAGGACAGGAAATCAGAGTAAAAGGTTTCCGCCTCATACCTAATGCGGCAAGTATCTCAACGCCTGTTCTGACTTCCTCAATCGGATCGGCAGTTAATGAAACTCTTATCGTGTCTCCGATTCCTTCAGCGAGAAGAGCCCCAATTCCTACCGAGCTTCTAATGGTGCCTTCCCATGCCAAGCCAGACTCCGTTACGCCTAGGTGGAATGGATAGTTGCACAGAGAACCGGCAAGTTTATAGGCCTCGATTGTCATAGGCACGTCGAACGCCTTGAGCGAGATTACGATATCCTCGAATCCCAACTGCTCAAGTATCCGCACCTGTTCGAGTGCACTTTCGACAAGAACACGGGCTGTTGGCGGACCATATTTGGAACGGTCTATTGAGCCGGCGTTCACTCCAACGCGAATCGGAACGCCCCGCTCTTTGGCAGCTTTGGCTACTGCCTCGACGTTCTCCCGCGATCCGATGTTTCCAGGGTTGATTCTCAATTTATCGGCCCCCGCTTCGAGAGCCGCTAGGGCGAGCTTGTAGTTGAAGTGAATGTCGGCGACGATGGGAATCGAGACCAGTTGCTTGATCCTTCCGATAGCTCGCGCGGCTTTTAGGTTTGGTACTGCCACGCGGATGATGTCGCACCCGGCGGATTCGAGCCGCTTGATCTGAGCGACCGTGGCGTCAACATCTTCCGTTCGCGTGTTGGTCATTGACTGAACGGATATGGGTGCGTCACCGCCGATAGCTACTCCACCTACGTTGATTCTTCTTGTGTGACGCCGAGTCATCTCCCTCACATGCTACCGCGGCTTGCGTTCTATTACAAATGTGGAGATGTCGAGGTCAGTTCGGTTACGCAAATGCGGGGATTCTTCGCTAAGCCAGATATGAAGAGGTAAGATCATCGTTCTGAGCAAAGCGAAGAATCTCCCGCGAAGCATATGCTAGATTCGTGGTGCTGGCTCAGGTTGCGATCAGCTCTGGGGCAGTTGATAACTTGCGAAGTTCATCTAGCGCGATCTCGGCGCCGCGAATACCAGAGAGCAGCATCGCGCCGAAAGACGGCCCCATTCGCGTGAGTCCATATAC
>JAOAGX010000191.1:0-4487 GCA_026415535.1 Armatimonadota bacterium
GAGCGAAGGAGATGAACTGGTGCTCCATTTCGATCCAGAGCGAGTCGTAGCCTAAAGCAGCGATAATTTCCACGAAGGCGGGGTTGTAGCTACAAACCGCAGCGCCAATAAGTGGCTTGCCGTTTTTGGCTTCGATTAATTGTTCCAGTTTATTCACGTTTTGTTTCCTAAACACTTAATACATATGTTGCGTGACACTAAATACTATGGTTGTCACTGCTGGTCTCAAATATTAACGATTATATTGATCAAAACTAATGGCCATCTTCTGATTAACTATTCGAACTCTAATCCGAAGAGTCGCGCGCGGTCGAGTTTGAAATGCAGCATTATAGGCGTTCCTTCGATATGGCCAAGGTCTTCGCCGCTTTTCCAGGCTACGACCGTTCGGTAGTGATTGCCTATGATCGGAACACATTGGTCGAAAGAACGGCCATTGAGCACCCGGCCATCGGCACCGGTGACCTCGACCAAAATGCCGCCGCCCCGTCTCACGTCTGCATTGATGCGCATCTTTCGGCCAGGCGGAAACAATAAAGCCGTCGAGAACTCCCCGAGTTCGACCGCTTCTAGTGCGACGAGTCGTCCCTTTGGCCAAACGGCGTAGCCGGTTCCGTATTTCCACTGACCTCTGGGATACTTATGCGGTACCGAGAATCCACAGTATGGCAGGGCAAACGCGCCGTCGGGCAGCTCGACCAAATTGGGGCTTGCGAAAACGCAGCCCCCGTCCCACTCGCCGAACGAAGATGTTTCCAACACGGCTCCGCCTGGAACGAAGTGCCAAACGCGGCCGTCTTGACTAGAAGCTAGGTGGACGCTGGTTGAGTCGTCCGCAGCCGCATGCCAGACAGTTGGAAACATCAGATGATGGTCAGGTGCACCCGGTACAGTGGTGTAGGCATTGGTGTACAATAGATCCGAAGGCGGCATGTCTGGTCCGGGTTCCAGAATTACAGTTGATACTGGGAACTCTCTGAAATTGCTGCTTTCGGTGCGTCCTATCGAACGCCGACCCATTTCCCACCAGGCTCTAAAATTATCTTCCGCGCGCGTGGAAGTCGGCCCGATCATGTAGTTGCGCGTGTAAATAACGTATTTCTTGAGGCGTTGGTCGTAGTAGCCGGTTACTTGAGTATCGCTGTGCTCAACAACAAGCGGTTCTGGGATCAAATTCCAGTTCAATCCATCAGGCGATACCGCGCCGGAGACGGCGTATACGTGGCCGACATCCTTTCTAACGGCCTTCTGGTCCCAGCCTCCAGGGCGCTTCTTTTTGATCGTTTCGAACTGCTCTTCTGAGATTACGCTGTTCCATACAAACTTGTATCTTTCCGATGGAGGGGCTGACGGGTCAATGAACACTGTCCCGCTACCGTCTATTTTCATGTTTACGAGGTTGTTTTTCTTGCTTCCACCGTGATCTACAATTCCCAGTTCGGGGCGATCCCAGTTGATACCGTCATTTGACTCAAAATACTCGCCATATTCACCTGCTGCCCATGCGCGATAGCGGTTGTTGTCTTGGATCACAGTGACCAGTCTGACACCAGCCTCGCTTTCCCACGGTTTCTCAGGCTTTAACAATGGACCGACACGCTGAGCCGGTTGGGCAACGAGTCTGATGCCGTGAGGGAAGTAGATCCTCCTGAAATGGGCATCCCAAGGCCCTTGAGAGCCTCTTACGGTGACGTTTTCGCCCTTGTTGTCGTACCAGCCTAGAGAGCCTGGTCGGATCCAATGCCAATTAGTAAAGACTATTCGTCGACCGATTGGTTCGTAGGGTTCGCCTTGCTTCCATACTCGATTTGGGGCTTTTGTTTCGCTTTGGTCCACGCTCTCACCTTCGGCTTGACTAGCGAGTACGGCTCCGGCCGCGCTCGATGCGGCTATGCGCAAAAAGTCCCTACGGCTGATTTCTCCTAGTTTGGTCATCATACCTCCAC
This sequence comes from Armatimonadota bacterium, assembly GCA_026415535.1. GTDB lineage: Bacteria > Armatimonadota > UBA5829 > UBA5829 > UBA5829 > CALJES01. The sequence goes on from JAOAGX010000191.1 coordinate 1,947, forward strand.
CTTGACAAGAGGCTTCACCGCATATGCTCATAGATGCTTCGCAGTCGCTTTTTTAGTCCCGAAGCAGCTTATTGACGAGGGGTGTGTGGAAGCACGTGGTCAGGCCAGCTTGATTATATCACAAGAGCATAAGATCGAGTAGCTCGTCGGGGAGTCCGGGCTTAGGCGCTATCTTGCGGCGCCCTACTATTGACTGTTATTGTCGCGCGTTGATAGAATCGAGCTGTGGCCATCTTTGCTATTTCCGATCTTCACCTCTCCCACAGCGTCGACAAACCCATGGACATCTTTGGTAAGCACTGGGAGAATCACGCAACCCGCATTGCGGCGAACTGGGACTCCGTAGTGTCAGCCGAGGACACGGTGATTCTTGTTGGAGACCACTCCTGGGCGCTGCGGTTTGAGATGGCTAAACCAGACATTGAATACATAGCCGCACGGCCTGGCCGCAAGATACTTATCCGAGGCAATCATGATTACTGGTGGCGGCGAGAGTCCACGAACCGCATTCGGTCTCAGATGCCCCCGGGGATTGAGTTGATGCACGGAAACGGGATTGTTGTTGAAGATGTTGGTATCACTGGCACGCGAGGGTGGCGTGTCGAGTTGGAAGATGACCCCGACGCCGGTGATGAGCGTGTTATGAAACGAGAACTAATGTATCTCGAAAGAGGTCTGACACAAATTCCCGCTTGCGTGTCGAAAAAGATCGTGGCACTCCACTATCCACCCTTCAACGCCGATCTAGAACCCAACGCATTTGCCGACTTGATTCAGAAGTTTCACGTCGATCTGGTTGTTTACGGTCACGTACACACGGGCTACTATTTGGAAGGAAACGTAAATGGCATTGAGTATAAGCTTGTTTCCGCCGATCACGTAGACTTCACACCGGTTCGTGTTGCGTAGGGTGGTTCTCAAAAGGTTTGTTTACAAAAACTGGCCCAGTGCTATCTCCAGGGTTCGGATGCGAACCGGCGAAGGATAAGCTCGTCAGTCATGGCAGCACCGTCTTGGGTGCATAGATAGAGAGCCGCGCGCGCGATCTCGTCTACTGTCATCCACTCTGTAGAGTCCTCGGATTCTCCTCGCGAGGCTCGAAGCTCGCGTGAAAGCTCCGTCAGAACTCCGCCCGGGCTGAGCATGTGCACTCGTATTCCGTGCTTTTGAGTTTCGATGGATAGAACTTTAGATAGACCAACCAGCGCGTGCTTGGACGCGCAATAGGCGCCTTGCTCTTCGTAGCCGCGCCTGCCAGCCATTGATCCGATATTTATAATTCGGCCCTTCTTTCGCCCGATCATGCTCGGCAGCACTTCTCGACAGGTCAGAAACACGCCGCGAACGTTGGTATCCATTAGGTCGTCCCAGACTTCTGTGGGGGTATCGACAATCTTGCTCAACCTGAGCACCCCTGCGTTGTTAACTAGGATGTCTATTGGTCCGAGTTCCGACTGCGCCATTGCGACAGCGTTCTTCACCGACTCTTCCGATCGCAAATCCAGCTTGATTCCGATTGCCTTGCCTCCGGCGTCTGCGATCTTGCGACAAAGTTCTTTTATCTCACCTTCGCTACGAGCCGCAGCTGCGACCAAGGCTCCTTCCCTTGCGAAAATCTCTGCAATGGCTCTGCCTATTCCCTTGCTAGCGCCAGTAATAAATGCGACCTCTCCGTTAAGCAGTCCCATCTTGCCTCCCCAAAATCAAAAGGCTCTCAGCTAGCATTTAAACGTGTTTAGTCTGTCTACCTCTTTTAGGTTCTGTTGCTTCAGCGCCGCTCTGGAAGACAGTGACTAAATCGTGCGCTAAATAGGTCTCCTATTACTCTAGATCACCTCTTGCTTTTTCGCGAAATGCGGGATAAATTAATGGGTAAGAATAACCTAGCCTCTGTGGCCGGCCCGATGGGCCACGGCTTTCGATTGCTTTTCCGATAGAGTTTTTCGGAGGTGCGAATCGTGGAGCGTGTGTTCAGAGATAAGGCAGGCAAGAGACTGGGCGGCGGGCTGAAGGACATGCCGCTGTGCGAGCACTGCGGCCGACCCGTCAAGGTCTCGACGGACGACTTTACGCGCGAGGAAATCCTCTGCTCCAACTGCGCACAGGAGGCAAGGACTTCGGACTTCGACGACTACGAGATTTCCCGCTGATCCTGATCGCCAAACTTAGCCCAATGTGACTCAATCCGCCTTCTGCGGCCGATGCTTGCCGTTAGAAAGGCGTGCCGATTTGCACGCGTGCGAACGGCACCCCTGTTTGATAGGGGACAAATCTTGGTATGCGATTTACTTGGGGTAAGTCCCTAAAATTGCTACTCTCTTGGAGGGGGAATGAAGCTGGAGGTAAGGCCCAAGCTTCTATGCGACGGTTGCCACCGCTGGCTGCTTAGACTCGATCACGGACCTGTATAGCCGTTCGAAATCGTTTGCCATCCGCTCGATTGAGAAGTTTGCAGCGTTCTCCTTAGCGCGCGATCCCATCTCGAGACGTTCTTTTTCGTGCTCAATTAGGTATTCGATACGGCCAGCGAACTCGGCGGGG
>JAOAGX010000191.1:4497-4888 GCA_026415535.1 Armatimonadota bacterium
AATCCGTCAACGCCGTCCTGGATGTTTTCGGGTATGCCACCGGCATTGACAGCAACCACCGGCAGACCTGCGCTCATAGCCTCGCAAATTGCGATGCCTTGAGTTTCTGTGGCGGATGGAAAGACAAAGATGTCGGCCTCGGCGTAGATTGGGTCGATCTGATCGCGCCGAAGCATGCCGAGAAACCGGACGTAGCTTTCAAGCCCACGCTTTCGGGCCAACTGCTTCGTTTCCGCAAACGCCGGGCCGCCGCCTACCAACAAAAGTTTGATGTTGTCTCGACGCGCAGCCAAAATCTTGAGCGCGCGTAGGAGCATTTCCAAATTTTTCTCGCGTGCGATCCTACCCACGTATAGCAGCACGAAGTCACCCGCGCCCACCTCGCAAGCAT
>JAOAGX010000018.1 GCA_026415535.1 Armatimonadota bacterium
ACAGGTCATATCCTTGACGGCGAAACCGGCTCCAATTTCGACTCCCTTTATTGCTCCAATGCCCAACATGCGTCCAAGCTCGGCGTCCAGCTTGTCAAAAACAGGTTCTCCTAAGCCTGGTGGAACTCCAAGCGCAATTACTTCAACTACACCACCAGAAGAATCGCCGGTCTCCGTAATTCGCCGGGCAGCCTCCATCATTTCATCCGCGACTGCTATGTCAGGGCAGTTAATGACTTCGTGGACACCGTATTCAGAGCGGATCTTTTCCGCCGGAATATGCGGTGTCTTATCTCGAATCTGGTCGATCTCCTGCTCGATTTCGGCAAAGACACACGCCTTCTGGAGAAAACGCATTTCCATCGTGATGCGGCCTTTGACGTATATTTCCTGATAGAACGGGTCAGTGTCTCTGCGCATTCTCTTGTAATTTTCGGTGTAAGTGAAAACAGTTTCGTGGTCGATGTCAGGGCACCTGACACCCGCAAGTTCGCGCACTATCGAGAACACCCTAATTCCGCAAGATGCAAGAACCTTCTTCGCCACATAGCCTGCAGCGACGATGGTACACGTATACCGACCGCTAAAAATACCCGCACCAATGGCGTCGTCGGCCTGTCCGTACTTGAGGAACGATGCATACGAGGCATGCCCAGGCCTTGGAGTCCGGTTGGTATCTTGGTATTGCTTAACGTGTATATCGTGGCGATCCATGTTGGGGATTAGGATCGTAAGAGGCGTGCCGTTGGTTTGCAACTTGTTACCCGCGCCAGGTACCGTGTCGTCGCAGTTGAGGCCTGTGTAAATAATCGGCAGGTCGGGTTCCTTCCTCGGACTAGAAAGCTCGTCTGCCCCCGGCTTGCGCAGCAGCAAGTCCCCGTAGATTTCCTGCTCGGTCAAATACATACCCGGTGGGACACCTTGAACCAAGGCCGTCAGACCGTCCTGATACGACCCTCCTGACACCGATACCTGAAAGAATCTTCCCACATGACAGCCAATCATCTAACTTCCCTCACCTAACTATACAAAATCGCAAACTCCCCGAGCATTTAGTTCATTCTTTCTTTATGCTTCAATTGATATTTCTGCTCCGACGCTCTGCATTAACTCCACGAATGTCGGAAACGTAACCGACAACGCTTCGGCGGCAGAGATTCTCATCTCGCCTTCGCACGCCAGCCCGGCGGTTGCAAGCGCCATTATAACACGATGATCATAGTGTCCGTCAACATCCGATGCTCGCAGCGACCTTCCCCGAATAACAAGTCCGTCCGGAAGTTCCTCAATGTCGCCGCCCATTTTCAAGAGTTCCTGCCTCATAACGCTGATACGGTCGGTTTCCTTGAGCCGAGCCTGGGCGACATTCACCAGGCGCGTCTCGCCCTCTGCAAAGCAGGCCGTTACCGCTAGTGCCGGCAGCGCATCTGGCGTATCCGCGAGATCGAATTCCCCTCCGGTGAGCCGACGGCCTTTCACTCGGAGACCTCTTCCAACTTCTACTTCGTGAGGGGGGGAGGGTGCGTTACCTGTCAATTTGTGAGCGGGGGATTGGGAATAAGGATAAAATAGATCCACCCACTCGACCTCCGCACCCATCGCGCGAAGTATGTCTACAACAGCTTTGTCGCCTTGGGTGTCGTTTGGGTCCAGACCGGTAAGTGTGATCTCAGAGCCGGTCACAGCGGCGGCGCACATGAAGAATGTTGCCGAACTAAAGTCCGCAGGCACAGGCTTGTCAAAAGCCCGGTACCGCTGCTTGCCGTGAACCTCGAACCACCGGAAGCCATCTCGTTCGATCTTGATTCCTTGTTCGGTAAGCCAGGCAATGGTCATCTCGATGTAGGGTTTCTCGATCGCATTTTCAAACTCTACTGAGGTCGTTCTCTCAGCTAGCGGACAGTTAATGAGGAGACTGGTCAAGTATTGCGAGGTCTTGCTGCCGTCAAGCGCGATGTTGCCGCCTCTGATTGGGCCTCGGACCAGGATCGGGGCCTTGTCATTGCAGCGTGTTGACTCGACCTTCGCCCCGAGATCGTTCAAGGCTCGTATCAGCGGCCCCGCAGGCCTGCTCCTGATTTGCTCGTCGCCGGTGAAGACGCTTGTTCCGTCCACGAGCGCTGCCGTTCCCAATGCTATGTAGAGAGTCGTTCCCGAGTTGCCGACGTCAATCACATTGTCCGGTACGCGCGGCTTACCAGCGACTCCGCGCACTGTCCATTCGTCATCATGGCAATCGATTCCAGCTCCTAGCAATCGATAGGCATTGACCGCTGCCAGTGTGTCGGCCGCCACGAGCGGCTTTCTAATACGGGAGGTTCCTTCTGCGAGCGATGCTATTGCAACAGCCCTGATAGTGTGCGACTTTGATCCAGGAATCTCAACCGATCCCGACAACCGGGACTTTCTTATCCTGAGCCTCATAGTGGGCTTGTTGTCCTCCGTGCGTTACACAGTTTCTTAAACATACAGGAGTTCTAGTCGGACTGTCAAGTCGCACGAGGTGTTTGGGGTGATTTCGACAAGCGGGCGTCTCTTCGGCGATTTTCCTGCTCGGTGTGGGGACGTCAAATCGCCGTAAATGTAGCGTTTGCTTTGTGTCGCTAAGGCTTAGAGATGTTCTTACTTGCGAACTTCAGCCGGCGTTCTGTAGAATAATCCCATCTGCTGAAGGGGCATAGGACTCTCTCACATGAAGCATTTCTGCATCCTATCCATCCTGTCCATTTTGCTGTCCACGCCTGCGTGTGCAAAGGTCAAGCTCGTTGTTTGGGGACTACAGTCTAGCGAGGAGGCAGCAGGGCTGCGCGCGCAAGTGAGGGAGTTCGAGCGGCGTAACCCTGGCGTCAAGGTGAGCATCCTGGGCATGGGAGCTGGGCAAATGAACCCTCAGAAGCTTATGACATCGATCGTCGGCAAGACCCCACCGGACGTTATCAACCAGGACCGCTTCACTATTGGCGACTGGGCCTCACGCGACACATTCATGGACCTCACTCCTCTTATCAAGCGAGACCGCAACAAGCCCGACGGTATTCGTCCCGAGGATTTCTACCAACCTTGCTGGGCCGAGGCGACCTACAAGGGCAAAGTCTACGCGATTCCCAACTCCACCGACGACCGTTTCTTGTTCTACAATAAGACCCTTTTTCGCGAGGCGGGCCTGGATCCCAAGAGACCGCCTGCTACTTGGAGCGAACTGCTTCGATACGCACTCAAGCTCACCAAGCGCGATAAGTCTGGTGCAATCAAGCAGATTGGCTTCATCCCGAATTGGGGCAATAGCTGGCTCTATCTATACTCCTGGCAGATGGGCGGAGAGTTTATGAGTCCGGACGGTCGCAGGTGTACGATGAATAACCCGCGATCAGTCAAGGCGCTTGAGTATATGGTCCAAGTCTACGACGCCCTTGGCGGAGCGGAGAAGGTCGATCAGTTCCAGGCCGGTTTTCAGGCTTACGCGCTAGATCCGTTCCTTACAGGCAAGGTGGCGATGAAGATCGATGTGGACGGGGCTGCCAACCATATAGCTCGTTTCAACCCCGACCTCGACTTTGGTGTTGCACCGGCGCCTGTCCCGGATGAACGTTTCAAGCGAACGGTTTCCAATGTCCGGTTCGATGAGAACGGCGTGCCGATTGCTCTCCCTCCTGTGCAAAGGGGAACCAAACGTGAGATTGCAAACTCTCTCGGTTCATCCTTTGCGAAGAGGGAAAAGTCGGATGTGTCAAACCGCTCGCCTTTTAAAGAGAACGGGGCTGAGCCGAGGTACATCACCTGGTCTGGCGGGTTCTCGTGGGCGATACCCGTTGGGGCAAGGAATGTTGAACTTGCTTGGAAGTTCATTAAGTGGATGTCAAGTCCCGAAGCCGGACTAATCGCAGCTGACGCACAGAGGCGTTACAACCTGTCGAAGGGCAGGCCGTTCGTGCCTACTATGCATGCCAACCAGCGCGTCAACAAGGCTGTCTATGCAAAGTTTGCGCCCAAGGACCCAAAGTTTCGTAACTGCCTTCGATTTGCACTTTCTATGATGCCGTATTCGCGCTATCGGCCAGTCACTTTTGTCGGACAGCAACTTTGGGATGAGCACGTCCGCGCGTTCGACCTGGCGATTCACCATGCCCAAACAGGTTACACGCCGGAGCGCGCAATGACCGAAGGAACCCGAGTTGTCCAGAGGGAGCTCGACCGAGTTTTTTCTCGTGAGCTTTATCCAATTACGCCAATGTGGATCTTGTGGCTAGCGATACTCGGCGCGATTGCAGTCTTGGTAGGCGTTTTTGGGATGCTAGCGAGGAGGTCGCAGAAGATCGGCTCGCTAATGCGGAGCGAGGCTTACGCAGGGTATCTGTTTGCGTCACCGTGGATCATCGGGTTCTTGATATTCATGATCGGGCCTATTGTGGTCTCGGTAGTATTTAGTTTCTGCGATTACGACGTTCTCCATGATGCTCGATGGGTTGGGCTTGCTAATTATAAGGGACTGGTGACGTACGACTGGGGTCTGTTGTCGAAAGCGCTCTACAACGCAGCTTTTTTGGCTCTGATCGGTCTACCACTTGGGATAATCACGGGCCTTGCGATTGCGATGCTCCTGAACACAAACGTAAAGGGCATGAGCTGGTATAGGACGCTTTATTACTTGCCCTCGATTGTCCCAGTGGTGGCATCTTCGGTATTGTGGCTGTGGGTGTTGAATCCGCAATGGGGAATCGTAAATGCCATTTGGAGAGCAACCCTGACGCAGTGGTTCGGACTACAGCCGCCTGGTTGGATCGCGCAGGCGGGAGAGTTTTTCGGGGTGATAGCATGGCTCTGGAAGCATACTTTGGGGGCTTTGGGCATACCTCTTCCCGGTGTTCTTGCTCATCCCCCAAGCTATCTCGGTGCGAAATCGGCGCTGATCGTGATGGGTTTGTGGGGTGCAGGTGGCGGGATGATTATCTGGCTTGCCGGTCTGAAGGGCATTCCGGCATCCTACTACGAAGCAGCCGAAATTGACGGCGCCGGTCGATGGCAACAATTTCGCCACGTGACCCTGCCTATGCTTAGCCCGTATATCTTTTTCAATCTAATTATGGGCACTATCGGTGTGCTGCAGACGTTTGACAACGTATACGTGATGACCAACGGCACGGGTGGTCCGGTCGATTCTACGCTTGTTCCGGTGCTTTACCTGTTCAATAAGGCTTTTAGATATTTCAGTATGGGCTACGCATCCGCTCTTGCGTGGGTGCTTTTTGCGATCATATTGGCGTTTACTCTTTTGCAGCTCAAGCTAGCTCCGAGGTGGGTTCACTATGAGGCCGAAAAGGGCAAGTGAATCCTTTCGGTGTTGATTGCACCTGATAATAACTGATCGGGGGTACGAGATGCTCTTTATCGAAGAGGCCCAAAGGTTTCCTGGCATTGGCATCAACCTCAAGATCATTATCGACGGCTCAAAGTAATGGTTACTGGGTCACCGTCTTTCGAGCCTGTAGAAAGGAAAGTAGTAGACCGAGACAACTAGTTGGAGTTTGTATGTTAAGATGGAGTTCTTCGGCTGGGTTTCGGCAATAGCTTTGAGTTACGTTGCCATACACCGGATTCTACTTCTGGTAATCGACGGCGTTCGGGTGAAGCCGATCAGAACGCTCGTCGTGTTCGCTGTGACACTGCTGGCAGGATCAGCGCTTGCCGTACTGCTGGTATCGGTCTTCGGCTTGCAAGTGGACAAGGGCAGGGGGGCCGAGCGTAGCATCAGTCTTAGCCATCCCTGGTGCGAGGTGGCGATAGGACTGTCATTTGCCACTGCATTTGGTCTTGCGGTCTGGGCCGGCAGCAAAGGGTTAACTTGGAAGGACAGAAAGCGCTACTCAGAGCTATCTCGGCAGATCAAGCTTCATTTGGCGCTGGTAACTGGAGCCGCTATTTTCTCCGTACCGTTCTACTGGTTGGTGACAACATCGCTCAAGCCAGACGAGCGCACGAACATTTTCCCGCCGGATATTATCCCGATGATGCAGCGGACCGTAAAGGTTGGCGAGGAAGAAAAAAAGGTCTACGTCACGCAGTTCGGGGATCGTACGGTTCGCGTGGCAAAGCTCAAAGAGCTCGAAGGTGACAAGTGGGAAGTTCGTTTCCTGGACAGAGGAAATGTCACGCTAGTTTTGCCCGCCGCCTCGATGAGGCCCGATCTGTATCCCGTGGCGCTGTGGTCTAACTACCGAGACGCACTCGAGTTCCTTCCTCCGGAATATCGAAAGGGGCTCGTGCCTCTTTGGAACACTATCTACGTGACCGCGCTGGTGATAGTCGGCACGGTGCTGTCAAGCTCGCTTGTGGCGTTTGCGTTCGCAAGGCTCAGGTGGCCTGGGCGTGACCTCCTGTTTGTGATCATGATCGCCACTATGATGGTTCCTGCCGCAGTCACCATGCTTCCAGTGTTTCTTATATACCGTGCGCTTGGATGGATCGACACCCTGAGGCCTTTGTGGTTTGGCTCTCTGTTTGGAAGCGGGTTCAACATTTTTCTGCTGAGGCAGTTCTTTCTTACTATCCCAACAGATCTTGAAGACGCCGCCAAGATTGATGGATGCTCTTACTTCCGCATCTATTGGAACATAATGCTCCCGCTTATCAAACCCGCACTTGCCGCTTTGACAATCTTTGCCTTTATGGGAAGCTGGAACAACTTTATGGGTCCGCTCATTTACATCAGCTCGCCGGAAAAAATGACTCTCGCCTATGCACTTCAACTATTCCAAGGCGCGCACGGCGGCGAGCCGGCGATGATGATGGCTGCCGCAACGCTTGTAATGCTGCCGGTACTCGTGGTTTTCTTCTTTACCCAGCGGTATATGATTCAAGGGGTAACCCTAACAGGGCTAAAGGGTTAGCAACGCTGCAAGCTACGCATTTGCCGCTTTGGGGCTTTCTGTTAGGACTACTCGGGGTCGGCATTCGCCAAGTTAGTAATGTAGTCTGCTGCTTCTGCTAGGTCACGTGCGGTGAAATCGGGTTGACAGGGCAGCTTGGCTACTTGTTCTTGTGTCAGGCTGCCGGTTAGAACCAGCATGGTCTTGCATCCAGCTGACTTACCGGCTACCACGTCCTTTTCAGTATCGCCAACCATGAACGAGTTTTTCAGTTCGATGTTTTGTTCTTGTGCTGCTTGCAAAATTAGGCCGGGCTTTGGTTTTCGGCACGCGCAGTTTTCTTTTGCAAGATGGGTGCAATAATAGAAGCCGTGAATCTTGCCGCCGGCAAGCTCTACCAGTCGGGTAATTTCGTCTTGTATTGCGAGCAGGTCGGGCTTTGATATCAAACCCTTTGCGACGCCCTGCTGATTCGAAACAACGATCACTTCGTAACCTGCCTCGTTCAGTCTCCTGATTGCTTTGGGTGCGTAGGGAAAGACCCTAAGTTCGCCTAGGTTCTTCACGTAATCGTCGCGGTCTTCGTTGATGACGCCGTCGCGATCAAGAAAAACGGCTTTGCGCATTTAATCCTCGTGTTGTGGCATGGCGCCTTGCGTTCGAAATTATACGTTTCTGAGCTAGTTACTCTGGTTACAGCGAAGGATCTATCGCAAGAACGAGCGGCATCGGCCTCGTTCGATCAAGCATCAGGGTTAATCAGACATGTATAGATCAAATGTCCCAGGATCAAGTGAACATCCTCGATCCGCTGCATATTGTCACTTTGTACCACGATTGACTTCTGCGCGACCTGTGCTAACTTGCCGCCGCCCATACCCGACCAGCCTATTGTGATTGCCCCCATTTCATTCGCCTTTTCGATTGCGCGTAGCACGTTCGGCGAGTTTCCGCTACCGCTTATGCCGATTACCACATCGCCGGGTTCGACGAGGCTTTCGACCTGCTCGACGAAAACTCGCTCATACCCTGCGTCGTTGGCCCAAGCGGTGATAAGCGGAGTCGATTCGGCAAGGGAGACCACCTTGAACCTCTTACCCGTGTGCTCCTTGACGCCTTTTTGCAGGTCCTCTGCGATGTGAGTCGAGTTGGCAGAACTGCCGCCGTTTCCGAGTAAAAATACCTGTCTACCTTCCTCGTGAGCCTTTTTAAGCGTGTCGACCACGTCTCGGATCGCGTCCTCAGGCAGCGAGGAAATCGCATCCTTAACGAGTCGAAGGTATTCCGATATTAAAGACATCATTCCACCTCCGCCAGCAACCACGGTTCTGTACCCCAATCCGGTTACCTAACATGGTCACGTGGCTATCTTCTAACGTTGAAAATAATCTTAGATCCATCCCGTGCGAGAGAAATGGGTAGCTCGCGCAGATGTGAGAGTTTCTTGCGGACGGCGGCGCGGTTTTCTGGGGGTGTGCATACCAGGAAGAACCCTCCGCCTCCTGCCCCCGTCACCTTGCATCCCAATGCCCCAGCGGAAATGGCGGCTTCGACAAGCTCATCTATCAGCGGGTTGGAGATCGTGCTGGCAAGTTGACGTTTGCGGTTCCAACCTTCTCGCAGTGTTTGTCCAAGAGAAGCGATCGCCCCTAGTTTAAGAAGCCGGGCAAGTTCGTCGGCCTGATCGCGCATCTCGACAAGCAAATTGAACCTCTGTGCGATATTGCTTTTCTGTTCAGTGAGTACTTCTGAAGAGTCCCTTGTGACGCCGGTGTAGAATAAAAGCAAGCTCTCATTGAGTCGTTGTCTGGCGTTTTCGTCTATGGCGATTGTATTAACTTCGACTTCGTCGTTGGGGTAGAACCTGAAGTGCCTTAGTCCTCCATAAGCCGCTATATACTGATCCTGCTTGCCGATTGGTTTGCCAAGAATGTCGATTTCGATCCGACACGCTTGAGCGGCCAGTTCGGCCGCTGTTACGCTTTCTCCTTTGTAAGCATAAAGCGCGTTCAGCAAGCCAACCGTCACAGTGCTAGACGAACCCAATCCAGAGCCTTCAGAAGGCACGTCGGCCATTGTGGATATTTCGATCCCTTTTTCGATGCCCACCATCTTCATGGCTTCGCGGACGAGCTCGTGCTGTATCTGGTCGGTCGACTCGACCATCTCAGTCCGCGTATATCCAACTCGAATTAGGTCGTCGAATCGTTCTTTTATGATTACGTAGACATACTTATCTATCGCGGTGGATACGACGCTACCGTATTCCTTTTCGTAAAAATCCCTGAAGTCGGTTCCGCCGCCTGCAAAGCTGATTCGCAAGGGCGTCTGAGTAATAATCAACTGTTGGGACCTCCTTTTAGCACGAAGATTCTATCACAAGAGGTTGCGATAGGGAAGAGCGTCCGGGTTTAAGGCTATTGCAAACGAGAGCGCAAACTCCGACGTCTTCGCTCGGAGTAACGTTGTGTTGCGCAAATATACGCTAACTGTTGCTCAAACACTTCTTAGATTCTTCGCTTCGCTCAGAATGACGTAGTGTAGAACAAAGAACGTCTTGGAGCGCAGTGTGATTCGCAGCCTTTCGACTCCTCGCGGACGCCTTTAGTCACAAAGCAGGCACAGCCTCGCTGGCGAACCCCAAGGCTTAGGATTGTAGAGCATTACAAAGGCTCGGTGCGAAGCTTCAAGAACCCTCTTTTCCCTGAAGGAACGTGCTCCCTTTTGGGGTAAGAATGTTTGGCAAGCTGCGATTTCGCATAAAGGACGGTGTCGAGATTGGCACAGGGTGTCGGGGACAAGTTTCAGCAGGAAACTAAATACCATCCAAACAAGCTCTTTGGGCCAGGTCCTGACTGGGCTGCTAGGCCTGAAACCCTTAAAGAGTATCCTCAGGCAAAGTCCTTCAAACTTCCTTCGCCAAAAGCGGGCGCCCGGAGATTCCTTGACGAGGTTCTTCGCGAGAGGCGCAGTGTCCGGGATTACTCGCCGAAGCCGGTCACTATCGACCAACTTTCTTTTTTAACCTGGGCAGCTGACGGTGTTCAGCGGGAAGAGCACGGATGCTGGTTTCGCACCGCGCCATCAGCTGGGGCGCTATATCCTGTCGAAACCTATCTTGTGGCGAACAGAGTCGAGGATCTTGCGCCCGGCGTCTATCACTACAATGTTCGTGCCCACGCCCTCGAAATGATAAGGCAAGGGGACTTTTCTTCTCAGGTTACTTTGGCGGCCTTAGGCCAACAAATGTGCGGTGACGCGGCCGTAGTGTTCGTGTGGACAGCCGTATTCCAGCGCTGTAGGTGGAAATATGGCCAGCGCGCCTACAGGTATGTCTATCTCGACGCGGGTCACATCGCACAGAACCTAGCCTTAGCGGCGGTCGCTTTGGGACTAGGTTCCTGTCAGATCGGCGCTCTGTTTGATGACGAAGTCAATAGAATCATCGAGGTTGACGGAATCGAAGAGAGCGTGCTTTATATGACGTGTGTTGGTTACCCGAGTCGCTAGTGGTCATAAAAGCCGGATCGGTTTTGGGTTGGGTGCAGCTTTATCGCCTTAGTGCGATTATAAGAACCGACCCGAGTGTTACAAGCAGCTGAGGCCAGCGGCAACGAGCTTTCCTTCCATGATATTTCCCGTTGTTTATGTGGGTTGGGAACACTTTTTCGTCCTCATCGATAAGCCCGATCAGGTTCAGCACGTGTTCGATATCCGGGACGATCGCGCCCACACCTCCCCAGAACTCGGGTGAATCCGGGCCCTTCCAAGCTGCGATTCCTGCCAGTGTAGCGGCTAGTAGGGGTGCTTCAACTTGGGCACGATAATCGCGGTGGGGCAGTGAGTCCGTTACGACGTGCGACGCGACACCAGCCGCGAATGCGCTTGTCTTGTCACGCAAAATCGAGCCTAGCGCGGCTCCAACAGTGACATGGACAGCTCCAATCAACCTATTCCCGCCCCCCGCAGAGCTGTTTGTAAATCGAGGTTACCTTGCGGACGTAGTTTTGCGTTTCACGGTAGGGAGGGATGCCGCCGTGTCTCTTGACAGCGCCAGGACCGGCGTTATAAGCTGCAAGTGCCAAAGCCAAATCGTTCCAGGTCAGCTCGTTCCAGCTCTTTCGACCGGACATTCGGTCCAACATACTCCTGATATATCTCACGGAGCCATAAATGTTTTGAACTGGGTCGTATGCATTATCCACCCCTAGGCCAGCGGCGGTTGTCGGCATAAGCTGGCCCAGTCCCATCGCGCCGCACCTGGACGTAGCGTTGATCCTGAAATTCGACTCAGCTAGGATCACGGCGCACACCAGCCTCGCATCAACCCCGTATCGATAACTGAATCCTAGTATGCTTCGAGCAATTGTGTCGGCCTGTGCGTTCGTTAGCTTGGTGTTGAATCGCTTTATTGCATCACGGTACGCACGCACTATCTGTTCAACGGTGAGGAGCTGGTTATGCTTCGGCTGATCAGGCGAACCCACTTTGTTTCTCTTGAATGAGGCGGACGAGGGCGACGTTGCGTTCTTAGCAGTGGCAGTTGCCGCGGTTTTGGCTGCTTCAGCGCGTGCCCAGGTTTCTTCGAGGCGGCAAAGCTCGGCGTTGTAAGCACAGCAAATCAATCTCAGGTCGTTCAACCCGTGGTAGCAGTTCTGTCCAACTCTTACGAGACACGCCAGCTCTGGGCCAGGGTTCTCGACAGGGAGCTCGTCGGCGTCGATAAGGTATGATCCGTTTTCCTTGGTAGTGACAATCACCGTCCAACAGGAGCCGCTCTTTGAGTGTCCGGCGAAACGTCCTCTGATCTCCACAACCTTGCCTATATAGGCCGACGGATCCGCTGCAGCAATACTGAGCGATACTGCAGCAAGCTTCTTGCGTTCCGCGGCGTATTCTCTCGGGCCGACTGGCGGGGATGCGGTCGCCGACGAGCCCAGTACCAGAAATGCCGCGAGGGATACTGCCAGTTGGAGTCTCAAAGGAACTTTCCTCTGATTATCAGATGCACCTGCGCCCGAGGATGTTCACGTGCGCACTTGATGGGTGTATGTTGATTATACCACGTCAGGGTTGGAATCTCGGAAAACGAGCTGAGATCGCTGGTTAAATTATTGCGACAAGCGTGTTTTTGGACATTCTCCTGAGTGTTTGAGGAGAGTCGGATCATCGAGAATGAGCAGTTCTACGGCAACAGACTCGGGTCACTCCAGATTTTTCTCGTAGTGCCAGAATATGCGCGAGACCCGTGCGTTGGCGGTTTTCGAGTAAAAGTAAAGTGGCCCGACGGCGCATATCTCGCAAATCTTGTAACCCTGTCGCTTCATGGCTTGCAGGCATTTGAGGAACATGAGCGTGCCTACTCCAAGTCCCCGCATCGACTCAATCGTGGCCATCGGTCCAAACCAACCGGGTCTTACGCCGTCGTAGCCTGCAAACCCTACTATTTCTCCTTGTCTCTCGGCTATGATTACGGCTGGGGGGTCTTGTTCCGAAGCGTGCTTGATCTGGTAGATCCACCCGGATGAGTGTCCTTCCTTAGCCATATAATCCCACAGTCGCTGCTCCTCACCCTTTTCCAGACTTCGAGCGGTGATTCCCTCCGCACCTAAGCGAGCTTCAATTGCTTCTGTGGACCAGTCTGATTTAGAGAGGTCGACGTCCATATTGAATGCCTCGCCGTTCTTGGTATAGCCGCGACGGATCAAAAACGCAGCCGCTACGGTGTAGCGCGGATCCAGGCCCGGGGTAACGTAGTTGGGCCTAGTGAAGCCGATTCTGATTGACGTTGCGCCTCGCTTTGCAGATTCGGTCTCAACAGCTTTAAGCATCTCGGATGCTATTCCGCGATTTCTCACCTTCTCTTCAACCGCAAATATCTTGATGCCGCCGCGCACTCCATCTGGTGTGGTGCGGCACAAGCCGAACATGAACCCGATTACCTTGCCGTCGATCACCGCTACAGGAGCCAGTCCCGGATCAAAATCGGGATCGCCCAAGGTCTTATGGCGGAATACGTCCAGGGGAAGTCGATCAAACTCCATGGTTCGACTAGCCAGTTCCCAGACTTCTTCAAGGTTGTCTTCGTTTAGAGTTGTGTACTCAACCAAAGCCTTTACCCCCGCAAGTCTACTGAACGCTTCGACGTCGGGCTCAAATACGCCTTCGCGAGCGAGCGGAGAGCAGGAATCCGCTCCAAAGAGTCAGTTACCAAAAGGTGATCTTAGAAAGGCGACTTTAGGCTGGATCGACAGTTGAAACATCTCAAGAGAAGGTTTTTTTGCCCAAAGTTTGGATGCGCATTATTTAGTGGGGTCCCAAATGCTTGATTTTCGCGCGTCTTCCAGGTCGTCGTAGGAGCAATATTTAGCGTGGGTATCGACATATACGACTGTGGAACCTTCGTAGTGGACTTTTGTTGGAATGTCCCACCTGCTGCCCCAGTTGAAATCACCGTCATTGATCTTTTCGCGGCTCTCGTGTATCAACAGCAAGACCTCTTTGGGCCGGCGCATGGTGTCAAGGATTACGGTCTGTCGCGTACTTGTGTCTATGAACATATAGTTCATGCTGTAGCTCAGGGCATAATTCTTGGGTTTTCCCGTTATCTCAGGCGCCGGCTGGTTGCGATCGGATGGGCAAAGATATACGTCGTTATTGCGTAAGTAAGGCCAAATTTGGCCTTCTCTAGGGTAAACTAACTGTTTAGTTCCTCGAGATCCTTCCCAGCTTGGCCATTTAATGCACACACGCGGATTGGGAGATCGTCCGCTGTTGTCGCCGGCATACATTGCAACTGCTATCGCCAGTTGGCGTAGATTTGCTAGGCACCTCTGCTGATTAGCACGCGCCTTTGCCGAGGATAACAAGGGGAACAATATAGCTGCCAGTATTGCGATGATCGCTATTACCACAAGTAGTTCGATCAACGTGAATCCGCCGAGGCGCCCTCTGTTCAATTTCTACTCCCCCTCTTTGTATTATCTCCTATGCCCACCGATAAGTCAACCGCTGGCAATGGGCTCCTAATTGTGCCGATTGCTTTTCGTCACGATTTTGGCGAAAAAGTTGGGGAATCGGTTTTGCAGTAACCTGGTTGCCAACGCAGCCTTAGTGCGTTTGCCACGACCGAAAGCGAGCTTATCGTCATTGCAACCGACGCTATCATGGGATTCAGGAGCAACCCAAGCGCCGGATAAAGAGCTCCTGCTGCTATGGGAATACCTAAGGTATTGTAGATGAATGCTAAGAACAAGTTCTGCTTGATGTTTCTTATCGTGGCGCGCGACAGCTCGATAGCCGATGGGACGCTGTTCAAATCACTGCCGACGAGCGTGATGTCCGCCGACTCCATTGCAACGTCGGTCCCGGCTCCCATCGCGATTCCGAGGTCAGCCTGCACAAGAGCAGGAGCGTCGTTGATTCCGTCGCCGACCATCGCCACAATCTTGCCGTACGACTGAAGCTCCGCCACTTTGGACGCCTTCTGGTCGGGCAGCACCTCAGCCATCACTAGGTCAATTCCTGCCTCGCGTGCGACAGCTTCTGCTGTGCGCCAGTTGTCACCAGTTACCATTAAAACTTCTAGCTTTAGCGATTTCAGTCGGTCGACTGCTGCATTCGCTCCAGGCTTGATAGTGTCCGCTACTGCAATTAGCCCCAATGCGCGCGTGTTCTCACCTTGGGAATGGGTCGATACAAACACCACCGTCTTACCAGTTGCTCTTATCTCTTCGGCAGCTTGATTGAGCTCGCCGACCATAATTCCGTGGTCCGCCATCAGCTTTACACCGCCTATGAGAACTTCACGATTGTCTAACCTAGCTCTCACGCCGCCGCCCGGTATGGCCTTAAATTCGTTCGGCGTATCGAGCCGAAGCCCTCGTTCCTCAGCAGCTTTCACTATCGCTTTTCCTATCGGATGCTCGCTTGATTTTTCGCACGACGCGGCTAGCGCAAGTACCTCGTCTTCCGTGTAGCCCGGGGCGGGGATCACATCAATAACTGCCGGCTGGCCGGTCGTGATTGTGCCAGTCTTGTCGAAGATAATGGTTGTAAGCCTCCCAGCGATTTCAAGCGCCTCGGCGTTTCTGATCAAAATGCCGCTTTCTGCTCCACGGCCAACTCCAACTGCGACGGCTGTGGGTGTAGCCAGGCCCAATGCGCACGGACACGCAATTATCAACACTGATACGAAGCTGAGCATCGAGAATCTAATCGAGGGCGGTGGTCCGAGAATATACCAGGTCACGAATGCCGCCACAACGATAGCAATCCCAGTCGCGCCCGAAATAAACCACTGGGCCTTGGAAACAATAGTCTCCGCGTACTGAATGGCTTCCATCATC
>JAOAGX010000192.1 GCA_026415535.1 Armatimonadota bacterium
GGTGATACTTGGAGAGGCGCTCAACTACGGTTTGACAGGAGACTAGGGGCTATCTATAATACGCGTGGAGGTCGGTGACCAGAGGGTTGTGTGATATGCTCAGACCGGAAGATTTCTTTGACCTAGAAGGTTTTGAGTTTCGCGGCGTATTCGACGGCTGCGACTACGTTTGGGAAGCTTTGACACGCGCAGGGAGATTCGCGCTTGAATACATTACAGGCATAGATGCCGACAAGATGATTCAGGGCAAGGTTATGGCCGGAGCCTTCATCGATGATCGCGACGCCGTGGTCATTGGCGAGGGAACTGTTGTCGAACCGGGCGTTTTCATAATGGGTCCTGCGATTATCGGTCGCAACTGCCAAATCAGACACGGATCCTACATTAGGGGGGACGTGATTGTTGGTGACAACTGTATCGTGGGTCACGCATCCGAACTTAAAAACTGCATAATGCTCGATGCGGCACAATGCCCCCATTTTGCTTATGTTGGTGATAGCATACTAGGTCGAAACGTTAACCTGGGAGCCGGCACAAAGCTTTCCAATGTCCCAGTCCTGAGTACAAAGGATCCGCAAACTGGCAAGCGACCAACCATCAAGATTGCAATTCGAGGAACACAATACGACACTGGTCTTCAGAAGTTTGGGGCAGTGATTGGCGACGGTTGCCAGACAGGATGCAATGTGGTTACCAATCCGGGCTGCCTAATCGGTCGCAACACACTTGTCTACCCCGGAGTTTCGCTCAAAAAGGGTTACTACCCCCCTAATATGATCATCAAGCTGTGCCAGGAATTAGCCGAGGTCGAGCGAAGGTAGCTTCCACCCGGTGTCTCGATCGCGCACATAAATTCTCGCCGTGCATCAGCCTATTTATCTAAGCGAATGCTGACATCTGCGGTCATTCCGAAACGGACGTTGCGCAAGGGCGAGGTGATCAAGATCGTTACTGGGAAGACGTTTGGGCCACGGCCTGTATTACGGTTTGAAACTGACATTTCGAAAATTCTACCATATAGCTTTTGCCCTGATGCAGCGTGTATCTCGGCTTTCATTCCTGTTCTTAATAGAGCTATTTTACTCTCGCTCACATCTATCCTCACGCAGGCCCGATCAGTGGTGGCTATCAGTAGGAAGGGTTCGCCTTCGTACACGCGAACTCCGGGACCAAGTGCTTCTAAAGGTAGATATCCGGGTCCTGCACGATTTGTTGAGCTGCGAGCAATAAACCTTACTATACCGGTAGCTGGTGAATGTACCCTTGTGTTAACTAAGCGTCTTCTGCTCAGCGCTAGTTCCGCTGCCGCGTTCGATACCGCAAGAGCATTTGCCCGTGTGCTCTCATCAGGCATTGTTAGCGCACGCAGATCCAGCTTGGCCTGTTCGACTGCTTTTTCTCGCGAGGCGATTCCGGCATTTTGGGCAGCTTGCCTCTGTTCGACTAATCGTCTTGCGTCCTCTAATTTTTCTCGACGAATGCGAACCTCTTGGCCAGATACGGCTTTGGCGTGGTAGAGAGCCTGGTACTCCGCAAGGTCACGTTGAGCTCGTTCTAGAGCAGCTTGAGCATCTTCTAGTGCTAGACTTGCTTGAGCCTTGTAGTTTTCGAGTTCTGCCTGCGCAGTTTCCAGGGCGAGTTGTTTTCGTTCGATGTCGATTTTGCGTGACTCATCTGCTTTGCGTTGTGCTTCCACGGCGCGAGCATAGGCAAGTCGAGCGTCGTCGATTTCTTTGCGCGCCTCTGCGTCCTCTACAATACACAGCAAGCTACCTTTGGTTACCTTACTGCCGTCTCGGACTTTGAGTAAAGAGATTCTTCCTGTTGTGGGAGCGGCTACGGGTATGTACTCTAGCGGTTCGATGACCCCCGGTAGCGTGAGTACGTCGCCGTCATAATCGGACATCTCGTTTTGTTCTTCTCTGTGATTCTCTGTGGGTGTATAAGATACGTCGTCGAGATTATAAGAATGTCCTCTCGATCCCTTGACAATTATCCAGCCCCCGCTGGCCACTAGCGGCAACATCAGCACAGCGAGAAGAAGTATCCAAAGTGAATTACCTTTCACAGTGTTCCTCCATTCCAGGTATAGGCCATTCTCCCATTGCCAGTTTCAGCTTGGCAGCTGCCAGCTCTGAATCAATAAGAGCGTTCAAGTAACGGCTTTTTATGTCCATTAATTCCTGCTTTGTTCGTAAAACATCAACCGGCCTGATCAGCCCGCTTTCAAGCTGAGTCAGACGTACCTTTAGGTTTTCCTCAGCCGCTTTGAGGATGTCCGCAAGCGTACGCGATGTTTCAGCAGATTGTCGAGTTTTCCGAAGGAGACTTCGAACTTCCAATCTGACTTCCTGTGTGTTGAGCTGTCGCTGAAGCTGATGGATTATCAGACGGCCACGTGCCTGTTCAATGGCTGCACGTTCTTCTGTGTGGGTGAGTGGGAACGAGGTTGTGAGACCGACAAACCAATTGGGGTTTACTAGGTCACCCCACGCCCCGGAGATACTCGAAGTTTGTCCCATCAACTTATAACTGCCGACAAGCGAGATGCCGGGCCGACATCTGGCCTTGGCTTGCCTTAGTAAAAGCTCATCTCGTTTCTCATTTAGGGTTGTTGTGACAATATCAGATCTTTTGACAAGTGCCGTCGACACGATCTCGTCTTCGCTTAGTTCAACGCCTTCAGGTAGTGAGTATTTGTGTGTCAACCGCACTTCCGCGTCTAGTGGCAATCCTATTCGGTTTTTCAGCGCCTCAAGTGCTGTTTCTGCAGCAGATAAGGCAGAGCGTGCTGTCACCTCGGCTAGAGATGCAGCCACTTTTGCCTCCAAGACGTCGATTTCTGCCAGCTTTTCTTTTTCGAACTTTGTCTGAGCTATGCGGAGTAGCTCTTTTGCTTCAGCGCAATTGGCGTCGGCAACTTCGACCTGCTGCTGTGCCCTTAGAGCAGCGAAGAATCGATCGACCGTGTCCGCTGCCGCCTTGCGCTTTGCGTCCTCTAGAGATAGTTCAGCCTGGCGAACTGATATTTCTGCTAGTTGGCGGTCGCCTTCCGTCAATACATTCTCGTCTCGGAATATCGGTATCGGGATACTATATTCAAGACCCAGATCTGCCCAAGCGTAAGTGTAGCTACTGCCTGCTGTAGCTCTCAGAGGTGAATTGGTGGTGTTAGCCCTGGCTGAAGTTGATAGGCTTAATCGCCTACCACCGGGCATGGCTGCTGTAATGGTCGATGAGTAGCCCCAGTAACTGGTGTCCGTGCCGGTAATTTTGGACTCAGGATCAAGACCTGGGGATTTGGAAGCCCGTGCAGTAGATCCCACAGTGAATAATATGGAAGGTCCTTTCAGCCCTTCCAGGTTGATACGTGCGTTCTTGAGTTTCTGTCGCGCTTGAAGGACAATGGGATCCAGGGAAATTGCCGCTTCAATTGCTGAGCTGAGTGATATCTCGTTCGGAATGCTGCTGGGCCAGGCTAGTTTTTGTGTAAGAATGATCAGTAAGAGTACTACTGATGAGAAGTGCCGCATCTATTTCTCCGCAGCGTACCAATAGATCGCTATGAAAAGTTAACTGCTGGCCAGGAATGCGGCGCAGCAACGCAGAGCCCTTACAGGAAGTGTCTGAAACAAACACGGACGCGCACAGTACTTCTCGAGCGTAAGCCCGCAGGGCCAGCAGTTGCCTTTACAAGTATTATGGCCTGTGTAGACTTTGTTTTGAGGGAAGGCCACGTTCAAAAAAGGAGGCCCATAATACCAGGCCAACAATAATGCCTAGCACGAGGCCATTTGCCGTGCGGGAGATCGAAACAGTGAGAGGAGTGTGGATGTGGCAAAAGCTGTTCACTAGTGACACTTGGCCGAGCATTCCGAGCACTACCAGTGGCAGTGCCCAGTCTCTTCGTCGCGTAGCTAGCAATGCGATGCCAAGCAATAGTGCCGGGTGACCAATTAGGAATTCCTTAGCCCTCGGCCGTACTACAAGAGCAGTCTCGAGTATCGCGCGGCTGCGAAGTTCGGCGCTGAACGGATCTATCGCAGGCTCGTTTGTTGTTCGAACTACAGCGAGTCCGACGATCGCAAACACGGCAATAAGCACCAAAGCCTGTCCTAGAGTGAGTGGACGCGAGGCTACTACCGCTGCGGTCGACTTCACATCGCACCATACAGCCCTTACCGACTTGCCGAGGATTGGCAGGCCAGAGATTGCCAAAAGCGCTACCGCTATCATCGGTACCACATGGGCTCCTCGGACCCCTATGAACTGGGATTGTTTTACCATATAGGCCCGATCCGCGAGAAATCCCACTATCAGCAGCCCTCCACACATACTTATCAGCGACATGGCCATCAGGGTACCGATTGCCTTTAGTTCGGGCAAATTGTAATCAAGCTCTGCATTGAACAGCGGCACAACAAGGACTACGGTGCTCAGAACAGGGTAGATCAGAGCCGCAGCGAAAGCAAGCAACTGCTTTCCGATTTCTCCAAACATCTGGAGTATGGCTACGCTGGCCAGCATTCCCAATGCAACAAGCACGAGCCTGGGCAGCCAAGAGACACTAATAAGCCGACTTAGTGCGAGCACGGCCCCTGCAACCACCGAGAGTGCCATCAATACAAGCATCAGCTTCGGGCGAAAAAGCTGTTCGAATGGTTTGGATAAACCTGTTGTATACCCCAAGCTGCGGATTCTTGTGCTAATTGCGGTAATAAACTCCGTATTCCTTCCTATAGGATCTTCTCCTGTTGTCTCTGCTAGGTGGATGTAACACAACCGAATGTTTCTTTCCTTAACCGCTCGTACAAAGCGGTCCACGGCCTCTTGCAAGTTCATCTCGGCCATTTCCGAAGACGGAATGCTGTGCACTCGTACCAGAGA
>JAOAGX010000193.1 GCA_026415535.1 Armatimonadota bacterium
ACAGGTAAGACAGAACACTTTAGGCCAGGCCTAATCATCATCCACATCGCTCTGAAGCAACATCATCATCTGGGTCAACTCCGGAGGAGGCGTCCCGCCAAGCTCTATACCCTTTTGATAATCCTGCTCGACGCTAATCAAGTTGCCGAGCGCAATATTGCACATAGCACGGGCAAAGTAAGCGTCTGGGAGTTTAGGATTGAGACTGATAACTTTGTTCGTGTCCTGAAGCGCAAGCGCTGCGTTTCCAGCGTTCATATAGGCAATAGCTCTGGCACCGTATCCTCGGTAATCGTTGGGCGCAACCTCGATTGCCTTGTTTAGATCGGCCATGCCCTTAGGATAGTTCATCGAGGCAATCCAGCATATGCCGCGACTAATGTAAGCCATAGGGTCCTTAGGATCGAGTTCGATTGCTTTGTTGAGATCACTCTCCGCACCAACGAAATCCTGCCTGGCGAAGCGTAGTAGTCCACGATTGTAGTAAGCCTCAGCATACTTAGGATCAGCCTCTATTGCCTGGTTGTAGAAGGAAGCAGCTTCATCGAGGTTTCCAGCTGCGGCAGCTTTCAGTCCTTTGGCGTTAAGTTCGTAGGCCGTGACAGAGGTAGTCTCTGGTTTGGCTATAACGGCTTTTTCTTCGGCTGTGACGGTCTTGCCGAACGTGGCTGCCAGCTTGATCGCGAGCTCGGATTGAACCTCGAATACCTGGTCGAACTTCCCTGTCGCCTCTACTCCACTGGAAGCAACCGAAGTCTCTACGTCGACTCGCCTGGCGTCCGCCTTGATTGAATCGCCCACTTTTTGGAAGCTGCCTACGATTACAAACCTGGCCCCGATGATCTTGCCGATCTTGCCAGCGGTGGAGGCTTCGACTATGGCCGTATCCGCAAGCTTAAGCTCCTTGAGGGCTTTCTCAAGCTGGGTGCGTTCAACGAGCTGGATACCAGATACGTTGGAAAGCTTGGTCGAAAGCGACTCGGCAAAACCAACTCCCAGCCAGTCAAGGTTCGAATCGCCGCAGAGGTTCTTGAACGCGAGCACGGCGATGGTCGCTGGGCTGCCAGCTGTTGACGGTTTACCTGGGTTTTCTTCTGCCAGCAACCCTGAGCCAAGGGCAAGCATCAATCCAACAACGATTAATACAAACCGGACAGACTTGTTCATTTCTGTGAGCCTCCGTCTCTCAGCTAACGTCGAACAGGCATCGCGGCAGGACTTACTGCACGATGATCGAACAGATCACTTTACATTCTATCACAAACCGATTCGGCCCTGTTGTTAACCCGGCGTAATGAAACCGCTCATAACCCTCTTCACTCGGCTCGCGCCAGAGTGCGCGATTGCCTTAAGCCACGTACTCGCACTTGAGTTGGGTTCGAGGCGCTTTTGGGAACCGTGCTTGATCGTTTCAACCAAACCAAAAAGCGGATACCCGCTCCAAGGCTCAATCGCGCAGTTGTACGTCCGTCCGTACCATGGATACCCAGAGCCGCCTCCGAACACTTGCCAGAACCACACGTAGGAAAACATCTCCAAGTCCCATTCCAGAGCAAACCCGATCTTGCGGCGCGTATCCGTGATTGAGTACCACCCTTCTTCCAAATCCAAAAAGCACAGTTCATCACTGCCCTTCGACTCAGGCGGCGGTATTCTGCTGCCGTCGATAAGTTCGCCGAAGCGTGTTGTCATCATTGGCCAATCAAAAACCTGCCCGCGTTCGAAGCGGCGGTTTTCGTCGTCTGGAAACGAGTGGACCGCAACCCGCTTCGCAGGAATATCCACGACGCAGTCCGGACTTAGGAACGGAGCACCAAAAGCAGGGTGATGACCCCACATAAACTCGATCGGTTCCTCGGAACGGTTGGTGATTTTCTCATCTATGTGAAGAATAGGCTCGCCGGAACGCAGCGTCAGCCGCTTTTCTATCACCAGCGGGACCTTGACAAGGCGGCAGGTAAGTTTGGCTGAAACCTCTTCGGGAGAATCACTCTCGAGTACAAAGTCCCAAGGTAGGTTCCACACTTCTCCGTGGAGGCCATACTCGGCTTTATTGTACACGCACCCATCACCACCTGACGGCGCAATCTCTTGCCAACCGCCCTCGTAGAAGTCCATAAAGTTGCCTTCACTCATAGACACAGTCGGCGGATAGAGAGACCTGTCACACAATCCCTGCGGAGTGCGCCACATAAAGTCTACGTCGAAAGGCTTGTAGAGAAACGACCAAATATCCGATCCTTTCTCCGGCAGAACCTCTATCCTCAGAAGCTCATTCTCCAAGACCAACAGCTTCCACCCCTTGTAGGTGAGCCTGTCAGTTATCCTGCACCCGAAGTTGCGTTCGTAAACATAGCGTTCGAGACCGTTGTAGGACATCAATACTCCTCCGCAGAGCAATCCCAAAGGTAGGAAGTCAGATTGTATGTTCGCCACAACTTACCTAGAATCCCTCCGGCCATCAAACGACTTAGATGAATAACCATCGACCTCAGGACCAGCAGGAATACGCCCGTCGGGTGTGGAATATAGTGCGGAGTTTGTTAATAGGCTGGTGGGATAAGTATATACTCGACAATTCTTCCGCTTATTTGGGGAGAGTTGAATCATCGAAAGCGCTTGCTTCGTGTCCTGCCGCATCAGCTTGCTGCCACAAGTAAAATGGGGAATGCCAAATGGTCGGAGTCCAACATATTGTAATTGCGCTACCTACTCTCATTGCAAGTCTGTCACCTGTAACTGGAGGCGATCTGTTCAAAGGAGACGAAATGATCCCGTCGGATGCGCTAATCCTATTCGACGGAAAAGACCTCTCGCATTGGATGTATGTCGACTCCGCCAAACCGGCACAGTGGAAGATCCAAGACGGCTACATGGAGGTTCAAGGAGGAAGCATTTACTCTAAGCAAACCTTTGGTGACCACCAACTTCACGTCGAATTCTGGTTGCCTAAAATGGACGCATCGTCGGGCCAAACTCGGGCAAACAGCGGCGTTTATATGCACGGCTTGTACGAAATCCAAGTGTTTGACTCATACGGACTGCCGCCTGATCGAAGCGCCTGCGGAGCGATTTACAATGTTACGGCTCCTATGGTCAATGCCTGCCGACCACCCGAACGCTGGCAAACCTTTGACATACTGTTCCGTGCACCTAGATTTGACGAGACAGGGAAAAAGATCGCTAATGCCGTTGTATCAGTTATTCACAACGGCGTCTGGATTCTAGACAATGCTGTGGTTGCCGGCCCAACAGCAGGTTCAATGACGCATAACGAAAGCCCTACCGGTCCGGTTATGCTTCAGGATCATGATTGCCCGGTACGGTATCGCAATATTTGGGTGAGACCGTTGTAGAAACGGTTCCGCACTAAATAGGCGTCCGCCAATACCAAGTCATTTTCCAGCAAACCCTAGATAAGCCAAAAGTCCAATTAAGGTCAAGCCAGAGAATACCAGCTTCAAAAAAACGGTGATTGGGGATGGAGTGAGGAACCCTTCGATAATGGCGGCGAGGATAAACATTGGCACTGCACCAGCAAACAGCTTTAGAGCATCCTCCGCCGCAAGCCGAATTGAGTCCGAGCGGCGTAAGTTACCAGGAGCAATCAACGCGCCTCCCATCATCAGTCCAGCGCCGCCACAAATAAAAATCGCTGCTAGCTCAATGAAACCGTGAGGCAGTAGAAGCGAGAGGAGCTCCAAAGGGTCTGCGTTGGCAAAGAAGACTATTAGCACACCGCCGATCACAAGGCCGTTTTTGAAGAGCGTGAACACCGTAAGTGTACCGAATGTAATACCTCCGGCAAACGCAACGATGCCTTCCCGAATGTTGTTGGTCATGACAAAGCTAGATATTGCAGCCGGGTCCAGCGGCTGAATATCAATATTGCGGTCTAGAAACATCTTTTGACTTTTAGAAGGTGCCGAATCTAGTGCCGAGTCGAATATATCTGGAATAAGTGCCTCCCGCGCCTCGGGGATGGTATATATGATGTCAGCTGCGACCGCCCAACCGATAAAAAATATGAGCGCCGCTGTTAGAACATAACGCCAGTTTTCGCGGAATTTAACTGGAAACTCTCTCAGGAGGAATGAGGCTATACTTCGTCGACGCGATAAGTTGGAAGAATACAAAACACCGTGTGCTCGCCCGGCAAGATCGTTTAGGTAGCTGATAAGCTCTTCGCTTGCTCCCTGAGTTCGGGCAAAAGCCAGGTCCGATACCAACAGTCGATAGTTCGCACCAAATAATCCGACTTGTTGTCTGGAAAGAGACCTAAGCCCCTGGGAGCGCACTTGCTCGATTGTGTTCGAGAGCTCCTCCCACGAGGACTTTCGCAATTCCACAAAAGATCTTTCGTTCATTAAATAGAATTATATCACGACGCGGACCTAAACACTGACCGAAATGCCTAGACACACAAGAGTAACAACGCCGGAGAACGTAACAATAATCTATGAGCTTGCTGGACTTGGCTCTAGAGGAGGTGCGGCGCTCGTTGACTTGGCGTTGCAAGGCATAATGATTGCTGCCGCTACCCTAGTGCGTTATCTACTCGTCGTTAGATACGGCAAATGGCCCGGTGCAACCTGGCCGAACGCGCTACTCGGCATTGTGATTTTTCTAATCATCTATGGCTACTATGTCTACTTCGAGTTCGTTTGGAACGGTCAGACTCCGGGTAAGCGCCTGTTCCGGTTAAGAACAGTTCGGGAAGGTGGTATACCTGTTGACCTCGCGTGCGCCGCGCTCAGAAACCTGGTAAGGATTGTAGACTTTCTGCCACTGATGTACGGACTGGGAGCAATCGTGATTTTGGCGAGTTCCACTAACAAGAGGCTCGGCGACTACGCCGCCGGCACAATAGTGGTGAAGGAA
>JAOAGX010000194.1:0-233 GCA_026415535.1 Armatimonadota bacterium
GTTCGTAATTTGGTAACGATTGTTCTAGCGCCTTGAGCCGTGGCACAGTGTGCTTGATATTCGGCTAGTTGAAGTAAACAGGAACCAATATGGAGAACCGGCGCTTAGACATAAGTTCCACCGTCTTGCGAACACAAATCCCTTAGTTTGGCCGACACCGCGCGACACTGATCTTCGGTCGTATGGGGTCCGATCGGAAGACTTAGAATTTCCCGGTGGATAGCTTCTGATAC
>JAOAGX010000194.1:243-4872 GCA_026415535.1 Armatimonadota bacterium
AGACCTAGGTCCTCATACGCTTCCTGCAGATGAGGCGGTATTGGATAATGAATCAGAGTACCTACTCCGGCTTCGCGCAGCGCTTGTTGCAGACGATCCCGATGTTTGGACCTGATCACGAAGACGTGCCAAACAGGTTCGGCCCACTCGGGAACATGAGGTAATACCAGTCCGGTATCCTGGAGTTCTTCCAGATAGATAGCTGCAAGCTTTTTTCTGCGAGTGTTCCATTCATCCAGGCGAGACAACTTCACGCGAAGAATAGCTGCGTGGAGTTCGTCCATTCGACTGTTGACACCCCTGATGAGATTGACATATTTTTCCCCGGATCCGTAGTTACGCAGAAGCCGGACTTTGTCGGCAATCGCGCCGTTGTTGGTAGTCACCGCACCGGCATCTCCAAACGCTCCCAGGTTTTTTGTCGGATAGAAACTCCATGCCGTCACGTCGCCTATCGACCCAATTCTTCTCCCCAAACAACGGGCGCCGTGAGCCTGAGCAGCATCTTCCAGAATCATCAGTCCGTGTCGACGGGCAATTTCCAAAATCGCTCCCATGTCCGCGGGCTGCCCATATAAGTGTACTGGTAGTATTACCTTCGTGCGGGAAGTTATGGCATGTTCAATCTTTGCCGGGTCAATGTTGTACGTTCGTTCGTCAGGCTCGACTGGAACTAGAGTTGCACCAACGTTGCTAACCGCAAGCCACGTAGCTATGTAAGTATTGCTGGGCAAGATGACTTCGTCACCAGGTCCCACACCCATCGCGCGCAAAGCCATCTCGAGTGCATCCAGCCCATTGCCGGTTCCTACGCAATATCTCGCGCCGCAGTATTCGGCAAATTCCTGCTCGAACATTTCCAGCTCCTGTCCGAGCAAGTAACGACCGCTATCGAGCACCCTGGCTACGGCCGCATCGATCTCGTCCTTCAACTCAATATAAGTGGGTCTGAGTTCCAAAAAAGGGATAAAGCCATCCATACTATTCTTCCCGGCCGTAGTTGTCTGATTGGGCGTTCTTTATTCTTAGAAACTCGTCGTAATCCCTTATATAGTCATCGGCATCGTACTTGTCCGAGGCAAGAACTAGCAGCACCGCATCTTCGGTATATCCGTACTGAACCCCCCAAACCATCGGAGGTATGTAAACCCCGATTTTAGGACTGTCGAGGTTAACGACGGCTCGCGCGTGGCCATCATCGAGCATTAGGTTAACCTTTCCCTTTACACACACGAGGAACTGTTCCAACTTTCGGTGTGCGTGCTCTCCTCTTACCTCTTTGGAAGGCACGTCGTAGACAATGAAATAGCGACGAGGAACAAACGGGAGATGATCAGCCACCTGCCCAAAAGACAAAGTGCCTCGGAGGTCCACCACTTCAGGCAAAGAGACTATTCTTGCTCCGCCAACGGTCTCGACGCTCCCCTCCGCTGGAGCAGTGGCAGCCGGGCCGCGAGGAAGTGGCTGCACCTCAGCAGAATCGTAACCCTTTATACGAGCCGGATTGCCAACTACGATAGCATTGGGCGGGACGTCCATTGTCACAACCGCTCCCGCACCAACCATCGCATTACGACCAATTGTAAGGCCCGGCAGAATAGTCGCGTTTGCGCCTATCGAAGCTCCCTTTCTCACTATAGTCTCAAGGAACTTTTCTGGATAACGCTTGCTCCTCGGGAATAGGTCGTTGGTAAAGGTGGCGTTCGGGCCGATAAAAACATCGTCCTCAATTCGCACGCCGTCCCATATTTGAACGCCGCATTTGATGGTTACACGATCTCCTATTACCACATCGTTCTCAATGAAGACGTGGTCGCATATGTTAGCATCTTTGCCAATGACCGCACCGGGCAGTATGTGCGCGAACGCCCATATTCTGGTGCCGGCGCCGATTTTTTTTGACTCGACAATTGCGTTTGGGTGAATCTTTACCTCTTCATCCGGCATACTAATAACCTCGCACTCAGCCTGCCCGCAATAGATTCGAAATTACGTGACATGCTAACACCGATTACGGGTTTTCCCAATGCTGTGGTTCCGATGAGCAGTCCTCACATAGGGCCTTCGCAATTTGACAACGGCGATTCCACTGCAACCGGTGGATCACCAACAACCTTCAAAGAGATCAGGGAATTTGAGTTGAGCTCAACTTTGTCGGAACTTAAGGGCGTGCCTGGAAATTCTATCTCTGGAGGTGGACGAAAAGCATAAATCCTACCCTCTCGGATGGCAACGAATTGCCTATCGAATACCCGCAGAGATCGATCCATATACCACAATTGAATGGCTTTGTCGTCCCTCAAGGCCCACATTATACCGTCGCCTTCCAAGACGAACGTTGTGCCACTAGGAACATCTGGATAGTGCCGGAGGAGCAAATCGTGTACTGCCACCACTTGATATGCACCCCTAAGCATGATGTCTCCGGCTTGAGCGCTAACTCGCACAAAAACACTTGACCACACAAATTGCAGCACAACGGCCGCGACAGCAAACCATAGCATTTCTCGTTTGCGAACACTTGCCCATCGCGCAATATCGCGCGCCAACAGCACAATTATGGCCAGCAACGCCGGTAACGAGTAGGCCATATAGTAAGCAAATACGTGGTTGGGCAAGAAGTAGACTGTTGTCATTCCCGTCACGGCCCATACTAATAGAAGAAAATATGGAGATCTTTCGTGTTGAACCGAAATCGGCTTGCGAGTCCTCAACCTGGCAATTGCAAGCACAAGAGCAGCCACCACTAGCAAGACGAACGCTACAAACAAAGCCATTTCCAATGCGCTTTGTGATCCGAATGTGCGAATCATAAGCCTGGGTCGGCTGATCATAAATGGACATACGCTTTGCAGAAGCCACAGCATATAGTACACGCCGTTCTTGATCAAGTGCGGTCCGACAAACGACATCTTATAGGGATGATCCGGTGGAAAGCTGAGTGGCGACGGAAGAAACATTATCTTATAGACCAAAAACGGCGTTGCGAAGAGCACATGGTTCCACAGCTTTGCTGCCACACACTTGAAACCGATCCATAAACCTTTGCACCGTTCTTGCCTAGCTACCAACAAAGCCATCAAGACGAGCATCGCAAGCGCAAACTCTTTAAACAGGAGTGACCCGAGAAAGGCTATAGCCGACAGCGTGTAGCGGCCTTTGATCAGAAGCACAAGAGATGCAAAGACGAGCATCGGGCCAAAGATATCGCTCGACCCGACAAGCCACATTTGCGGAGCTAGGTGAATGGCGATAGACAGCGCGTACAAAAAACCAACGAGCCAACCTACGATGACTGAGCCTACAACTAACCTGATCAATAGAACTACCATAAGCGCGGTGAAAACGTGGCCGATTAAGGCTGGTATGTGGAACGCACTGGAATAGGAGCCAAACAAGGCGAGAATTGCCCAAGTGTAAAGGTACTGTAGAGGACGAATTTGAAGCAGGCTAGTGTCAAAGCACAAACGGAGAATCTGGGCAGGGGTCCTGAACGCCATTTTGTGTAGTATTGCCCAGTCATCGCCGAGGTAGGGAAGCCACAGGATATCACGGAACGCAATAGTCGTGGCGACAGCAAGTACAACCACAAGCAGTATGATCGACCTCAATCCTCCAGTAGCAGTTGAGGACGAAGTTTGGCAAGTTGGCACGTGATTCATCTGCAAATTAGCCTCGGATAAAGACCCGTTTTGCCCTTTCATACAAGCTCTGAGGCAGTAATTTCTTTGCCGCGCACCTAGCTCTGAAAAGCCACCATCCAATCTCATAGGGAGGTGCATACTGCCAAAAATCGCGTTTAACCAAGCGCTTCTTGCGAAGCAAAATGTCCTTCATTCTTTCGTCGCCCGAAAATAACTTGAGGTGGTTATCGATAATGTGGAAGTAGGTCCGGCGCAGACGAGCGTGATCCTTAGAAACCGATCCAGGAGTTACCCGATACGCAGCCATCACTTCATCCTGGAAAAACAATCGTGGTTTCAGTGCGAAAACCTTCAGTAATAAATCGTAGTCTTCGTTTGCCCTAATCGACTCGTCCTCTCGAATGTGATGTTGAGTAAAGAACCTAGCGTCAAAAAGAAAGCAACACGGAGGGATTATGATCTCGTGTTGCCAGTTTAGGGCAACGTCTGCGAGGGGATCGGTCTCATCAATTCTGACTCGCCAAGTCCACGAGGGAATCACCCGATTCCCATCTTGATCCTGAAATTCGAAGTCGCAATAAACCACTGCCAGATCGTCAACCTTGCGCAAAAGCGATACTTGACTATCCAACTTGTGAGGAGCTATTACGTCGTCGGAGTCTAGAAGCTGGATGTACTTGCCCCTGACTTCATCTAGACCACGATTGCGCGCACCTGCAGGTCCTTTGTTGGCTTGGTTGATAAACCTAATCCTTGAATCCTGAGCCGATATGTCTTGCAATACCTGCTCCGTATCGTCCGTGGAACCGTCATTAACAATAATGCACTCCCAGTCGTCAAGAGTTTGGCGCAGGAGTGAGTTAATAGTATCCCAAATAAGCTTGCCCCGATTATAGCAGGGCACCACAACCGAAACTAGCGGCCCACTGCCTAGGCTCAATGTTACTGAACCTCCAGCGAGGAGTGTAAGGGGCAGTTAATGATT
>JAOAGX010000195.1 GCA_026415535.1 Armatimonadota bacterium
GGCACACCACACGCCTATTAGCAGCTGCTTGCGAGAGCAGCCGGCCGAACTCCTGCTCTAGTTCCTCGCGTGCCGTGATCTCAGCAGACCGGTCGGCAATCCCCAGGTGTCTGGATAGCTCGAATATCCAGCGGCGCAGGATCGCATCAACCTGTACCGACCGCCCACTCACCCCCGCCGCATGCGAGAGGAGCAGCACGTCCTTACTCTGAAGCTCCCTGACCAGCTTCCCGAACACAGCGCTCTTGCCCGAGCCTGGCCGACCAACAAGACAGATGCCCTGCTTTCCATTATTGGCCTCAGGCGATGTTGCGAACCTAATCAGATGATCTATAAGCTCTTCGCGGCCGACGAAGTCTCGGCACTGCATCTCGACGAACTGCTCCAGAACCAGGCTTTCCTGTTCCTGCCACGTGTCGGGAGCCAGCCGGATGTAGTCCCGGGTCTCTTCGTCCAAGTCCTGCCAAAGGTCCTCGAGAACCTGCCTTCCCCACTCCTCCAGACCCACAACTCTATTGTTTTCACTATCCCATTCGGCTCTGTAGGTCCGCACCCGATCCGGCACGCCCCATTCCTGCATCTTTCGGATGATGCGTTCCTTGAGCGCTTTTAGTCGAGCATACCGTTCGGCCGCATCGGCATCGCCGGAGTGCGCATCGCTATAAGCCGCGGCAGTTACGGGGTCCATTCTGTCGCAGGGGAGGGGATCCCGAAAGTAGAACCTGCTGCGCTTGCGCTGATCGGGGCTTTCGAGAACGCCGAACTCAATCTCGAGGGCAGTGACACTCTTGCCGGCCAACTCGCCCTGGAAGCCGGCCTCCTGAGCCGCCGCTGCCATACGGTCCTCTGGAGGAACCCAGCCATAGCGGTCGCCGATCAGCGCGATAAGGAACGGCCTGCTTCGCTCGATCTCCCCAAGGCAGACCTTTAGCACCAGCAGCTCCTTGGATTCCTCTTCGCTCACGGAAACCGTCTCCACGCCCCAGCGAAGGTCTATGAGCTCCAGATGACAGAAACGTTCCTTGAGACGCTCCTCGAGAACGGGAAAGACGTTGTCGCGCAGATAGTCACGTTCGGCCTGCATGTCCGTGAACGTGCTGGTTACAAATATCGGCCTCGTTTTCCAAACGGCATACGAAGTCATCTAATGCTACCCTCTTTCAAATAGTCTACTTCTTTCTATTTGTATATCTCGAGTTTAGCCGAGGCCAGAATCTCTGGCCACTTGCGAACAGCTTTGCGGTCATACTCTTTTGTCTCTTCCGGCAGATCCTCCCACGGGACAAGGCTGGGATTGATCTTCTTCTCGACATCCTTGTTCGGTCCCCAAACCCAACCTTTGCTTAACCGCTCAGCAACCCACCGACCGTGCTCTAGCCGAGCCATCTTCTCAATGTTGTCATCCCAGGTATCCGGCAAAGGACACGGCCTTCTACCTGTGAACGGCCGAACGTGGTAGCCCACACGCTTTAGGATCTCGATGCAGTATTTGGCCTGCTCGATGTTCGATTCCTTCAGGTCTCGGCGGAGTTTGTGCCAGGGCTGCATATTGAGGTCGGAGCTGCTGTACTTGTTGTCCTCGACGTAGCTCTCGTGCACTTGCCTGCCGAGTTCATCCCAGTTTATCGCCGGATTAGGCTGTCCGGGGTTTACAAATGCACGTATGGAAGCGTTGTCCAGAGGCAACCAGATGACGCTGCCAGGACGGAACATCCACGCTTTCTCTGCCAGCTCTGAAGCTGCCCGGCCGCTAGCTTCGATCACGCCAATCGTCGCCCCGAGAGCAAGGGCTACAAGATATTCGATCATCGTGAT
The DNA here is from genome assembly GCA_026415535.1 of Armatimonadota bacterium. Classification (GTDB taxonomy): domain Bacteria; phylum Armatimonadota; class UBA5829; order UBA5829; family UBA5829; genus CALJES01. Next base: position 1,816 of record JAOAGX010000195.1, read on the forward strand.
CTCGCCGCCGTTGATCCCTAGAAGCCTTACTTCGGCAGGCTTGACACCACTGACAATGAGATCGAACCATGTGTCCAGTGGATCACCAAAACTGAATCCTGGGCTTCTGGTTATCCTGAACTCAGTGTAGCGAAGATCCTCAGGGGCATCGGCTGGCAGATTCCAGGGTCTGTACCCGGTGACTTCGAGATCTGGGGTATTCTTGGCATCGAGTTCTTCGGCTATTTCCCCCACCAGTCCCGGCACGCCGGCCTTTGTGCCGCCGGAGATCAGCCTGCCGCGAAAACCATCGAATGCCTCGTATAAGACCAGTCGATACGCGTGATGCCGTTTCCGGAATGCGTGTGCCGCGGCGCCTCCAGCCACGATGACAATCGGTTTCAGTCGGCCCATATTCGGCGCCGCCTTTTCAGCGGCCTTTTGCCTTTTTTGCCAGCCGGATCCTACCTTGATTGCCCCGTGCGCAACGCCGGCTTTCACGAGGTCGCTGGTATTATTCTTCTTTACCGCTAATGCAAGCATCAGCAGTTCGTATATCCACTTGTGTTGCAGCGGCATACTCCCTATATCTCCGTGGTTTATGTTTTCGAGGAACTTGAGCTCATATTCCAGGAATTCGACCGGCATGGGATTGTCCTCGGCCCACAGGCAGCGCTGAATCCCGGCGGCGTATGCGGCGAAACTGTTCACCATCTCGTTTTTCCACCTGGCCACGTCCGGCGGCAACGGCTTGTCCTGCCTAGAGCATTCCTGTATCGTGTTCATAAACCCGTGCACATCCTGCGGGTAGCCCGCAAGAAGCAGGTGGAACCGACCCATAGTCAGGTAGGCGAAGGGCATTTCGATTCCCGCCTTTGCGTGACTGCAGCATTTGGCTATCGCATTCTCCAATGTGGGGCGCAGGTGTTCGACGACGTCAACAGGATGTTTGGCCAGCGCGATCTCGAACTCGGTGAAAGATGCTGTGATGTACGGGTCATAAGGATCCAGCTCGAGCGCCTGGCGAAACGTGCGTTGTGCATCTACCAAATTGCCCTGCTCAGCATAACTCCATCCTAGGTAGTTGAGGGCTAGGAGTCTACATTTTTTCGAGCCACGCTCAGCTGCTCTTTGCAACTCTTTCTGACCACGCTTGAACGATGTACTAGGTTTACCGTTCGCCGAAATCCTGTTGGTTCGACACAGTGCGTGACCATGCTCAGATAATATCTCCCACCTGTCGTTGCAATCTACAGTGATATACGGACCAAGTTCCCGTTTTACTGCATTCCAGTTCCATTGGGCTTTGTAGATTCTAGCAATATGGAGAGCTACACTCGCTTTCAAGCATGGATCAGGCTCGTGTCTCACAACAATACGCAGCTTCTCGACTTCATCAGCCATTTGCCGTTTGGTCATATATGCGCCATAGTAACATCTGAACGTGTCCAAATCATTGATAGCTCGGCCAAATGCCTTGTCGGAGGTTTCGAGCAAAGCAGCAACCCTGTGCAGGTCTCTTTTCAGACTTTCCGGCACATCGAAGGCGCTCTTGTAAACGCGGTCGTGGCTTATACTTGCCCACGCGTGACCAAGAATGGTCTTGACTTGAATCTCTGCCTTTAGCCGCACAAGACTTTGGGCCAGCGAATAGTATTTGGCGGGCAGCTTATTCGGATCCAACTCGATGACAAAATGCACCGCCACGTATCCAAACTCGTCGCATCGAAGCTCAGACCTCTTGTCTACCGAGTTAATTTCGTCTATGACAAAAGTCTCCCTGATGTAGTCACAGACACGCTCCATTTCCTCTTCGATCTCCGTGATCACGCGGGCTCCCGCAAGGTCCGTGATTTGGCTGATGGGATTGACGTACTTTGCCTTGCGGAGGGATTTCTCGGCGAAGCTGGCAATCCCTTTGGCTCTCGCGGTCACGATGGCGTTCGGGATTCTCAACAGGGAACACGCTTCCCTCAGTAGAGGCTCCAACAAGTCTTTTGCGTAGGATTCGTAAAGCGGACGTAGCTTTCTGAACTTATCCACTTGCCAATCTATCCAGGCCGGGTTGAGTCTATTATGACCACCCTTTTTTGCCATAACTAGCTTTGGGATGCCCGTTCTTAGTGCACAGGGATATGCCTCCGCTAACAACAACCGATTCGCGTAGCATAAACCCAAGCCGGTCGGATGTTTGGCTACTATTCCTTTGGTAAAGTCGGTAACATAATCGCTGAACATCTTGGTCGGATCGTATACTAACGTATTCGCGTGTATCAACCGGTTTAGCCACCTAAGCAGTTCTTCTATGAGGTGCCCGTTTACAACACCGCTTCGCCTGTACACATTAAGCCTTCTTTGAAGAGACTTCGTAAGCTTCGGTCCAAGATGCCTCGACACCGGGTGGGATAGATCAATCAGTGCCGGAAGGAGGCTTCTGAAGTCTACGTCCTCATTGCCAACAGCATACTTGCAGCTCATCTTTTCCGCCCTCCCTACTCCATGTGTGTGAGCTATATCTCCAGGCATCCATCAAGAGCTCAGCTGAACCATCATTCTGCCTGCCCTCTTAACCTAAGTGCAAAGTTAACATTACGTCTGTATAGGCGGATTTCCTTCATATACTTCAGTTTGGCCGGATAATAGTGTCGCAGACTGGTCTACCCCCGAAATCTGAATCACTTGTTGTGTTACAATGTTTGTGGTTATGATCGAATAGAGGCCTGCGCGGTTAAGAAATGGTATTCTGCGGAACAGATCATCAACAAGCTCCGGAAGATCGAGGTCCTGACTCCGGAGGGCAATTCGACGGACTCAGTGATTCGCAATATTGGTGTTACTCGCAACACCTATTATCGCTGGCGCAAGGAGTATGGCGGGATGCGGTTGACCGAGTCGAGCACCTCAAAGAGTTGTAAGCCGAGAACTCTTGGCTCAAGCGTGTGGTTGCGTACCTATAGCTTGAAAACTCGATCTTTTGCAAGGCTGTGTTAGGAAACTTCTGGGTCTGGCGGAGAGGTTTGCGAGCTGG
>JAOAGX010000196.1 GCA_026415535.1 Armatimonadota bacterium
GGGCTGGACATTCCTCGACAGTCTATATATGACTGTAATCACGCTCGGCACGGTCGGGTTCAGAGAGGTCCGGCCACTAGACGCGTCCGGCAAGGTTTTTACCATCGTACTGATCATCTTTGGAGTCGGCAGCGTGTTCTGGGCCGGGGCGAGTTTGATCGAGGCCGTGATCGGTGAGCAAATTTGGCACGCGATTCAGAGGAAACGTATGCAAAAAAGAATCGATTCAATGAGAGACCACTATATTATCTGTGGGTTCGGCCGTATGGGTCAACAAATTGCCAAGGACCTCGGCAGAGAGAATGTGCCCTACGTGGTTATCGAGCGCAACCCGGAACAGCTTCCCAAGCTGATTGCTTGGGAAATCCCGTACATAGAGGGCAACGCAAGCGACGACAAGGTTCTCAAAGCTGCCGGAATAGAGCGAGCAAAGGGGCTTATCACAGTCCTGCCGACAGATGAAGAAAACGTCTTCATCACCCTAAGCGCGCGCGCACTGAACCCGAATCTTTTCATAGTGGCTAGGTCGATCCTAGTGGAAAACGAAAACAAACTTAAAATGGCGGGGGCCGATCGGGTTATGTCGCCATATGTGATGGGCGGCCGTAGGATGGCAGCGGCAGTGTTGCGACCAAACGTGCTGGATTTCATGGAGCTGGCAACCTATGGCGAACATCCCAACATTATGATCGAAGAACTGCCGATTAATCCCGGTTCGTGTCTGATAGGCCAAACCATAGCCGGCTCGGAACTGAAGAAGCAAACGGGCGTTACCGTAGTCGCAATCAAGAGAGCTTCCGGCACTATCGTTCCGAACCCCTCTGCGGACGAAGTGATCGCCGAAGGCGACGTCCTGATTGTGCTGGGCGTGCCGGAACAGCTGCCAAATGCAGAAAAGATGGTGTGTCCCGGGCCAGACTGATTACACAACGCATAGAGTACTTGCTGCGCCGAGATTCTTCGCTACGCTCAGAATGACATGGTATGTCAGAATGACATATTACGTCGGAATAACGTATTACGCCAGAATGACGTTTATGTCGGAAGGACAGCTCATCCTCATCTTGAGCGAAAAACATTCATCCTGAGCAAAACCGTCATCCTGAGCGAAGCGAAGGATCTCAACGCGATGTCCCGGTTCACCCAAACGCACGAGATTCTTCGCTGCGCTCAGAATGACGGGTTGAGCCTTGGGATTCTTCGCTGCGATCAGAATGACGGTTTTAAGAAATACCAGGGTTGGGGTGGATACTGTTGCAGCTGGATTGGCATCCCTATCTCCATAGACGACTCCTGGGAACGACCATATGCGACCAAAACACAAAAACGGCAAAAGGGGCGCGTTTCTCGCGCCCCTTAGAAGTCTTTCGGTAGCGACCGCTCTTTGGCCGATGGACCCGTAACCTTCATCTATTGCCTGAAACGTTAACCAGAGCGGGATCAGACGGCCGCAGCAGGCTCTCTAATCTCGAACTTGTAACCCACACCCCAAATCGTGGTTATCCGGCACGGGCTGCCATTTATCTCGATCTTGCGGCGTAGGCGCTTAATGTGCTGATCCACCGTTCTCTCGTCGCCGTAGAACTCCTGGTAAGCCCAAACCTGTTCCAGAAGTTGCTCCCGCGTAAACACCCGGTTGCGGTTTGACGCCAGATACCACAAGAGATCGAATTCCTTGGGAGTCAGGTCTATTCTTTGCTCTCCCACAATCACCTCTCTAGATATCCTGCTTATTGAAAGGCCTGGCAGGTTCAGAACCTGCTGATCGTCCGGACTAGGAACATATGCGGCCCTCCGAAGAACGGCTTTAACTCTCGCCAGAAGCTCACGAGGCGAAAAAGGCTTGGTCACATAGTCGTCCGCTCCGATTTCAAGCCCCAGCACTCGATCAACCTCGTCCACGCGGGCACTCAGCATAATAAGCGGAACATTTGAGGTTTTGCGAATCTCCTTGCAGACGTCCAGCCCATCAACCCCCGGCAGCATCAGGTCAAGTATCACTATGTCCGGTTTCTCGGTCTTGACCATCTCGACGCCTTCGCTGCCGTCACCAGTGCAAATCACCTGGAAACCGGCTTTCTCGAAATAAAGTGTGATAAGCTCGCAAACATCTTGCTCATCATCAATAACCAAAACCTTAGGACCACTGGTTTCGGAGCCTTCTTTCTTTAATACGCTTTGTACGTCCATAGTTGGAAGCTACCTCTATTTGTTTTTAGTTCGCCTCCCTGATGAGAAGGTCAGCATTAATTAGTATAATTGCTTCTACCTTCTATGTCAATAGTCCAACAAAAACTCCGTCAAAAAAGTCCTTCTCACCACACAATAGAACCGATGACTGCATTGAATATGCGTCTTCTAAGGTTGTAGAACTCGGTTTTCTCTTTTTCCTGACACACACGGTTGGTCAGCAAGATAATAAACAATTCGTATTCCGGGTCGATCACAATCGCCGTCCCTGTGAAACCGGAATGTGAAACGGCCCTTCGTGAGGCCAGGTCTCCCGCACACATCATTTCGTTCGGATATGTGAACCAACCTATCGTCTGACCGCCAAGCTCTTCCGGAATTGCAGGGGTTAGCATTAGCGATACCACGGCCGGACTAAACACCCGACGGCCCGGTCGAAACCGTCCGGATAAAAGAGCGCGGCAGAACTTGGCTAGGTCACTTGCCGTCGAAAAAAGGCCGGCATTGCCCGAAACCCCTCCAAGAGCATACGCGTTGCCGTCGTGCACCTCGCCTACCAGTTTGCGCCTCCGCATCGGACAGTGATCAGTAGCGGCTATGAACACGGCCGGGCTATCGGGGTTGAAGGTCGTGTGAAACATTCCCAGCGGATCAAATATCCTATTGCGCGCGAAAGTATCGAGTGGCTCGCCCGTGATAGCTTCGAATATTACGGAAAGCATTATGTAGCCCAAGCAGCTATAGGCGTAATGCGTGCCTGGTTTGTAGCGGATCTTAGTGGAAAAAAGCTCATCTATCAATTGCTCTCTGGTTTGCCCTTTGGAATACATGTCCTTCCACGGGGGCAGACCCGACGTGTGCGTAAGCAAGTGACGAAGCGTTACGTCACCAAGATGCGGCACGGACCTTTCGGGCAAAAAGTCGGCTACCGGCTGATCCAAATGAACAAGACCATCTTGACACGCAAGCAAAATCGACGAGGCTGTCGCTACGGGTTTGGTGAGCGAGGCCAGGTCGTAAAGTGTGTTCTCGTCCGTCGGCATAGTATACTCAAAATCCGTGTAGCCGACCGAGTGAACCAGTGCCGTCGCGCCCTTTCTTTCCACCCAAAGAACTCCTCCCGGGTAGAGCTTATCTTCGAAGCCCTTGTCCAAGATTTGGATCGCACGGACAATTCTTCCGGGGTCCATTCTAGCCCGAGCGAGGTCCAATTCAATCGATTGAAACATTTGATTTACCATTAAGCCGAATTGACATCTGAAAGTATAATACTTCGAATAATAACCTAACACAGGCTATTGCAACAAACTCTTGGCGGGGTTCTTGAAACCCCGCCAAATAAACGCTACCATTTCCTGGGTAACGTGATGCAATCCACCGGGAACACGGGACACGAGAAGTCCAACGGTTGCAACGGGACGGTTACTTTGGAACTCAGCCTCAGTCGGAAGGCGCTCGCCGGAGCGCAGCGACTGAGCGGCGTCGTGGTCCTGCGGCTAAAGAAGCCGATCAACATCCGCTCTCTTGTAGTGTCATTCGAAGGGCGTGAGACACCGGCACGGACATCAGTTTCGAAACCGTTACGAGGGGGCACGCCTTTCTTCTCCAGAGACGTGCTGCTGACCGGAACGCAGCGGCCTAGGCTAAGATCGGACAGAATCTCGCAATATTGGAACGCCCTTCTAGGCAGAGATACCGGAAGAACCCTCAGTGAGGGGGAGCACATCTATCCGTTTTCAATCCCTCTACCTGCGTCACTACCGGCCACTTACGACGGCAAGGCCGGCAAAATTGGCTACACCGCTTCCGCTCAAGTTCGATTTGCCACGGGTAGAACTCTCAAGACTTCGTGCGAGGTTGTCGTTTCTTCGATTCCTCGTGCCGGCAGACCGCTACCCTTCGCATTGAGCTACCCCACCGCTAACGGTAACGTCCATACCGAATCGGTCAGCGCAGACCTGCAACTAGTTGATCGAGCGATCCCATTGGGCAGTGAAATCGCCGGCCACCTGGTTATTACTAACCCGAAAAAGGCTCGAATCAGGCAGGTCCGCGCATCTCTTGAGTGCTGTGAATGGATCCGGCAAACTGCCCATAGGGAGATTCACCGTAGAACTGTGGACGAGTGGTCGATCAAGCCTGCCGACGAACACGATTCAAGAATAGAGTCCGAGTTCCGTCTTGCGGCGCCGGCCGACGCGCCACCAACCATTGAAGGAACGGCTATCTCCGTAATATGGCTACTGAAACTCACAATCGATGCAGACCCTCCGATAGAAATAAAGGCTCCTGTAATTACTTACGCCCCCGTCAGAAAGGACTAAGACCACACAGACGCACACTTGATTACGCCTGGCTATCCGGGCGACTCATCATCCCAACTTATTTGTCATCCTGAGCGAAGCGAAGGATCTCAACGCAACGTCTTGATTCACCCAAACGCACGAGATTCTTCGCTCACGCTCAGAATGACGGGTTGAGCCTTGGGATTCTTCGCTGCGCTCAGAATGACAAAGGAGGATTAGAATGACTGGAACAGTGGCGGGATTCTTCGCTGCGCTCGGAATGACATATTACGTTCAGAATAACATGTTGCGTTCAGAATGACATTTTACGC
>JAOAGX010000197.1 GCA_026415535.1 Armatimonadota bacterium
GTCTCAATGGGCAACGACGCCAATGTTGCCGCGCTCGGAGAGTATGCATTTGGAGCTGGACGAGGCTCGAAGTGCATGATCATGTTCACCCTAGGAACAGGCATCGGCAGCGGCTTGATTATGAACGGCGTTAGCTGGAACGGGGTAAGCGAGGCTGCTCCGGAGATGGGACATCACATCATACTCGCCGACGGACCACGCTGCTCTTGTGGAAGATACGGTTGCGTAGAATCGCTCTGTAGACGCGACGCCATCGTAGACCGCGCCGCGCGAAAGGCTCACCAAGGCCGATATACATCGCTCATCGAAAAATCAGGGCACGACCTGAGATACGTCACCCCAGCAATGATCGCCGAAGCCGCGGCCGAAGGCGATGCCGTGTCGATAGAAACACTCGAAGAAACGGGATATTACCTGGGGATAGCAGTCGCGAACGTCATCAACATCTTCAACCCAGATAAGGTCGTGATCGGCGGAGGAATTGCACAAGCCGGCGAGCTCCTCTTCGACCCGATTAGGCGAACAGTTGAAGTAAATGCGCTTTACGAACCCCTTCAAGTTTGTCAAATCTTGCCTGCCGAGCTTGGAGACGACGCCGGCGTACTCGGAGGCGCAGCGCTTGCTATGCAGGCGCTAGGTGCTGAGCTGTAAATGAGATTTTGGCTTTTCCTAGTAAGCTTCATCCTGCTTAATTGCAGCGTCAACGCCGCCACGTATACCCTGAACATCGGAGACGCCTTCGACGGCCTGTTCTTGGGCAACGGTTGGGAACCTCAAGAGGGACCTTACGCAAATTTCAGTAAGGAAATATGGAAGTCGCGCTGCAGATGGGCCAGGCAAGGCGCCGTAGTTAGAATCCCGGTTTTCCCCGGCGTCACCAACCGGCTTTCAATAAGGGCAGGCATCGACGGAGGACCGGAACAGCGACTTAGACTCTTCGTCAACGGCAATAAAGTCGCTGAGCTCCCAGTAAACCCCGAGCTTTTGTATGAAGTCGATATAGTACCCGACTTTTTGGACAACAGCGGCTGGGCCGAGCTGAAGATCGAAACAAACCAAGTGTCGGAACGCAGCCCGGGAGACTTTCGCGACCTGAGAGCCGCAGTCGATTGGATCAAGATCTCCGCGGACGCACCGAGCAGAAATTTTCTCCGCGAAGTCCTAGATAGAAAAGGCGTGCTCCTGGGAGTCGAACCCGACAAGCCTCCTACCCTGTGGCGTTTTCGTTACGATCCGAACAACGCGGGACACCGGCTTGGAACGGCCCTCTGGAGCGGAATAGAACACGTGGCTTACGATGACTCCGCTTTCGAGATTGTCCCCGCGACTTATCGGCCTCCTATGATGCGCGGAAACGCCGCCTGGTATCGCGCGTGGCTGTTGGTAGAACAAAACCTCGCCGGCATCCGCAAATCACTAAAGCTTCCAGGCGAGGGTTTTGAAAAAGAAGGCATTAGGCAGATTTGGGTCAACGGAGTGAGAATCGATGGCGCCGATATTGACTCAGCTACTCGCGAAGCCCTCGTGCCCGGGCCAAACGTCATCGTAGTCAAATTGCTAAAAGGCCCCTTCCCTAAGGTGACCGGAAGCGACCTAGTCGAGCAACCCGTCTTCTCCGGCAGGTGGCACGAAGGCAAGGTCTTTCTCTCAATAGAACAGCTAAAGCCAAAGGCCGGAGTTGGAAAAATCAGCGCAAGGCTTGTCAGTCCGAGCGGGAAACCCGTGGGACAGCTTGACCCCGGCGCGGAGTTGGAGCTTACGGAATACGGCGAGCATTCGTTGGTTGTGGAAGACGAACGGGGGCGGCGTCAAGTTTTTCCGGTTCATTTCCTGGGCGTTCATTTCTTCCACTGGGGATGGTACAGCGCCGCACTGGGAACCGATTGGACCGGCTTTACCCCGCAGTCCAACGACTACGTGGACCAGCTATTTTCGCGACTCGACGACTGGGGCGTGCCGCACCACTCAATATCCTGGGGAGGCGCGATATTTGTTCCGGGGATGGGCTTCCACGTGGCCAAGAAAGGAGACTATCCGAGGCGGTTTCGAGAGGCGATAGCTTCCGGAAAGCTGGATTTTGTAGGGATGCCGTTCGCACCGCGCAACATTTGCGGCGACTTTGGGGAAAGCCTGATCCGAAGCATGCGATGGAGCCTTGAAGTATACCAATCAGTCCTTGAATGCAGGCCGACGTTTTTCACCAGCCACGACGCGACACTTACGCCTCTGCTGCCGCAGATTATGCGTCTGTGCGGTTATGACACGCTCTGCATGGTCGAGAACCCTTGGCACCAAATGTCTGTGCCCAACAGCCGCGACTGCTTCTGGACCAACGACGACGGCTCGACTGCGCGTGTTCTGGACAGCTACTACCACGGAATATCGGTTACCGAATCGGTCAACAAGGCTATCGCGCAGGGGAAACCGGCAGTTTTTTGCCAAGACGAATTCGCTTGCGTGGATGCCACCCTCTTTCTCGAAAAAGCCGAATGGCACGCGCTTGCGAAACGAGGTATCTTCTTAAAACCGGTAAGCCTGGCGGAATATCGTCGGATTACCGAGAAGTTCGCAGCCGAACTTGTTTGCCGAGGTGACGACCGGCTTGGCTATAAAGGCTGGACAGGCGGAAGCGAAGGCGAAACGGAGTTCGACAAAGCCAATCGCATTCTGGAAACAAACCTGGTCGCGCTCGAAAACGTGGTCGCGTTCGCGCGGTGGCTCGGAATATCTGTAGATCAAGCGCCTATTGACGAAGCATGGGACCTGTCTATTCGATGGCATGAATGCCATCTGCATTGGAGCAACGCTGAGCCAACAATCACAAAGAGGTTCCGCGAAGTTACCGACTGGTGCCGCTCCGAGATGCAAAGGCTTGGGAAGCTGATCGTCAACAAGTTTTCAAACAGCGAAGGGATCACAGTATTTAATCCGCTTGGTTTCAGACGAGCCGGGCTTGTGAGTATCGAGCTTCCCGAAGGGAGTCGGGGAATCGAACCAGTTTTGGGTAAAAGACAAACATATCCTGTGCAGCCGGACCCGGACAGACCGGGGCGATACCTGGCGTCGGTTGATGATTTGCCTTCCTTGGGATGCCGAGGTTACCGTGTGACGCACGCGGAAACCATAGAGGAAAGTGGCGTCATGGCGCGTGCCGAAGGCGATTGTGTGGTGTTGGACAACGGCCTAGTGCGAATCAGAATAGAGCCTAATGGGGAAATATCATCCTTCGAAGACGCTCGTTCGGGCCGGTGTTTGCTCAAGAAAGCTAATCGCCTGTTTTTCGCCAGACGCCACGACCTCGCGCCGGAAGAACCCCTAAGCCGAGTGGGTAATCCGCTGAATCTTCGTCATTACGCGAGGCCTGTTGGAAGATCCGCGCCTCGGATTATATGCGCTGGGCCGGTTCTTGCCGCCGTAGAGTGCGATCTTGGCTTGAGCGACTATCCCAGCCTGAAGGCAACACTTAGAATTAGCCTTGCCGCTGGTGAGAAATACGCTAGAATGAAACTGACGCTTTCGTTTGAGAATCCGACCGCTGTCTGCCCAAGAAACGCGCCTAATCAACACGAGGGATGCTATCTGCCCGGCATTTTCGCGGCGTTTCCGATGAGCGTTTCGTCGAAACCAGTAGCCGATATGGCTTATTGCCTGACCGACAGTGTGCTTACCTCAACAAACCATGAGACCTCCCTCAGCGAGCCCTTTAGGAACGGCACATTCAACGCCCTCAGCCTAGCCGGGCCAAATACGGAAGAGTATGCAATACTGACCAGAGGGCTTACGGACTTTTTCGTAATCAGAGAACCCGAGCCTTTTCTGGCTCTATCCTTCGGAATGGGAACACCGGATTTTCCGTACAAAGGGGAGTACATCCACGAATACGCCTTGCTTGCCCCCGCTCCGGGTCCGGAAGCCTACAAGGCAGCGCAGGGGTATCTGGTGGACGCGTTCGCAACTCCGGGAGCTGTAGAGTCTGATCTGAGCTTCCTGCAATCCTCTGCCTCCGATTCGATCATCACCGGGGTCGAACACCGCAACAACAACGTGCTGGCAAGGATTCTAAACTTGAGTAGAAGAACCATCCACACTAGACTCAAAGGCTTATTCAAGCTAGACGGAGCAGAATTATGGCCGGAGGCAACAAAGATTAAGAAGAGCTCCTTGCGACTGAACCCCTGCTCAATTCGCGAGATCCGTAGAGGTGTGGAAACTGCTTCACCTAAAAATTAAGCCTGATAAACCGTGACAGACCAGTTCATCGGACAAGCAAGGTGAACAAACTGTCGTTTCAGTCTCTGCGCCTAATTATCGAAAGGGCGCGTTCGAGGTTGTGTTTGGACCTTGGGTTCTGTGGATCGAGTTGAACAGCCTTGCGAAAGTGGCTTATTGCTTCATTCAACCTGCCTTTTCTGGCAAGTGCTACCCCAAGATTGGAATGTGCCTCGCCCAAATAAGGGTTGGTCTTCAGAGCCGTGCGGGCCTCTTGCTCTGCTTTGTCAAGGTTACCCTCTATAAGATAGATACCTGACAAGTTGGCACGTGCAACTGCATAATTTGGGTCGGTCTTAACTGCGCGCAGAACCCACACTTTGGCCTGACGAATGTCGCCACTCATGAAGAAAGCAATGCTGATGTTGTTCAGACACTCAACTTTATTAGGATCGATTCTTATGGCTGCGCGGAAGTATCTGAGCGCGGTGTCTATGTCACCCCGCTCGAGAATAATACGCCCCAGATTGTTGTACGCGATTGCCGATCTCGGATTCTTTTTCAGAGTATCGCGCCATAC
>JAOAGX010000198.1:0-253 GCA_026415535.1 Armatimonadota bacterium
CTTCATACACTCAACCGCATTGGCAACGTTTCCATAGGCGGTCAACACGATGACCTCACTGAAGACATCCGTTGTAAGCGCGGCCTGTAAGACCTCTAGCCCGCTCGTAGGCGACTCCATTACCATATCGGTCACCACCACGTCGTACGGCGGGCTGTGCGTCTTGATTGCTTCAATTCCGTCGGCTTGGCTTTCGGCTGTTACCACCGTGTAACCCTCGCGTTCTAACCGGCGTTTGACGGCGTTTCGAACG
>JAOAGX010000198.1:263-4750 GCA_026415535.1 Armatimonadota bacterium
TCCTCATCGTCTATTACCAGTATCCTGCACACAGGTTTCTCCTCCAGAATCCGCCTCTTATGCGATAGGTAGAAAAAACAAACGCGACTGCTAGTTATTTTAAGACTACGTTGTCATTCTAAGCTTGATTCGTTATTATGACTCTTACTAAACTTGATTAGTTATTATGAACGAGAGTTGCTATTCTGAGATCGAATTGTTGTTTTGAACTCGAATTGTCGTTCTGAGCTTGAGTCGTCATTCTAAACCCGAACCGTCACCCTGAGCATAGCGAAGAATCTCTAAGTCACAGTGAGATCCTTCGCTTCGCTCAGGATGACATTAATGCAAGCCACGTAATGAAAAGCACCTAATGCTCTGTCGCAGTAAGATCCTTTGCTTCGCTCGATTGCGAATGTGCGATTTTAGCTTGTCAGTCAATGTCGAAGCGAAATCCCTCGCTTCGCTCAGGGTGACATAATCGTCGGAAGACACAAGCTTCCTCTCCATGCTCTGAAACAAGTTACCGATACTGACCCTCAAACAGGTTCCTAATACCGATCCTGAAGCAGGTCCCCAGCAACTGACCTCGAAACAATCACCAAAACCGAAAGGGGCCTCGAAACAAGTTATCTACAAGCCCATCTACACGAGCCATCTACAAGTCGCCTAAACAAGTCACTGAATTAAGAACGCCATACAGTTTGGCGGAATATTGCACTAATTTCCCTTCTCATTCCTGGTTTCGCGCTTTTCATTTTTTCGTGTTTTATTAGCGGAGGACCCTTTCTCGTACGGCAACAAAATAGTGAACCGCGCGCCCTTACCGGGTTTGCCGTTTTCATAGATGCCGCCGTTGTGAGCTTCCACTATTTCTTTGACGATGGAAAGCCCCAATCCCATCCCTTTTGCTCTAGTGCTATAAAAGGGATTGAATATCTTGGGCTTCTTTTCGAGCTCTATTCCCGGGCCCGTATCCTCAAATCGAACTTGCACATAGTCACCCGATTGCTGGCTTGGCTTTAACCACTTCTTGCTGCGCGCGTCAGCCAATGAAGTTGTTATCTTGATCAGACCGCCATCCGGCTGAAAGTTGATTGAATTCTCCATAATCTCGCCGAAACAGCGCTTGAGCTTTTTGGGGTCCGCCTTGATCTTGGGAAGGTTGGGAGCCAAATTTAGCTTCAGCTGAGTCGGCGAACGCTTGGGGAAACCTTCCTCGACTGCTTCTTTCACAAGCTCGTTGAGGTCAACTTCCTTCGGTTCGAGCTGAGTAGCCTTGAGGAACTCCCTAAACTCATTTAGGATTTCCTCCAATAGAAAAATGCCCTTCTTTATGCTCTCCATCAGATCGAGAGCCTGTTTGGGATCGATCTTGCTTTGCTTCAGAAGGTATTCGAGCTCGTTTATATCTCCCTTTATCGCAAACACCCGGTTTCCGATCATGTGCGCCGACCGCGCAGACATATCTCCCCAAGCAGCCAACCGTTCGGCCTTGACAAGCTGATCAACCAACCGGCGATTGTCTAGCGCGATACCAAGCTGCGCAGCAATTGTCGTCAGCACCCGCTCGTCGTCCTCTGTAAAGTCGTTCGGAAACCACTTGTAAGGACTTTTCTTCCGCTGGACCCTTATCACGCCAATCACGCCGCGATGAATACGTATTGGCACAGCCATATACGCGCCCGCTTCTTCGGCAGGCATCTCTTCGTAGCGTCCCTTCCAACGAGGGTCGCTCGATGGGTTAACTACACGCACCGGCTGGCCATGCAGTGCCGTCCAACCAGTTAACCCCTCCCCAAGCTCGTAGGACGCCTTGCCAACCTGATCGGCAAGCCGTCCCCGAGATGCCCGCAAGACCAGTTTGTCAGTCACCACATCTATCAGGAAAAGCGAGCAATCCTCGAACTTTAGCGCATCCGCCGCGACATCAATCACCTTCTGAAGGATCTCATTGGCCGTAGAGAACCGACTAAGCTCCTTACCGATCTCGACCAAGGCCATTTCACGCGCACGATGATCCGCTATCGTCACGGCTATGGTTGCCAGGTCTGCAAGACCAAGCAACGCACACTCGCACTGATCGTCGAACGCATTGAACTCCGTGCTTTCGATGTTGATCACTCCGCGCGTGCGATTGTTAGCATCGACAAGCGGAACGGCTATTTCGCTTCTTACGTCATCGAACGCACTTATGTAGTAGGGATCGTTGAGCACATTGCCTGATCTATAAGGCTTGCCGGTTGCGGCGACGTGACTTGTAATTCCGCGCCCTGTTTCCTCAGACACCTTCAATCGCCCAATACGTTTGGCTTCGGTCCAACCTTCTCCCGCAGTGTATCTAACGTCAAGCTCCCCTCGATCATGATCAACTATCGCGAGGAATCCCCTAATTCCCTTGCACGCTTTAACACCGTCCTCGAGTATTTGGCGCAGAACTTCATCGAGCGATCCGCCTGTGGCAACAAGTCTGCTTACCTTGGCGAACAACGTAGGGTCGTTGGCAAAACCAACGCATTGGACATCAAAGGTCATAGCTTTACACACCGAAATCGCATTCAAGTGGAAGTATAACAAACGCAAGAGGCAAACTCAAGGAGAAGCCAAGACGAAGCCTCTCCCACATAGATCGAACAGAGCGTCTCCCCGACAACTGTTCTGATTGGTTGAGGACTGCTGACTTACCGAACACTCTAGGTTTTGCGTACTATCGCAACTTGGTGTTTCGAAAACTAGTCCCGAAACACCAAGAGCCACCTACTGCTATTCACGAGGAAGTGGCTTAACAGGAGAAATGATAGGATAGACCACAGTCACCCCGGCTGTCGCTTCTATCTCTCCAGGAATAATGGGGGAAGCCGCGGCCTCACGAACAACGCCTAATTCCAATGGCGAAGGCACAACCGGCGCAGTTTGGGATGCGGATATAGCCATCCCGATTTCGACACCGAGAGTCTTAGCCATCAGACGAGCATCAGCATCGGCTTTCTTGAGCGCATCTACTAAGGCTTGGTGCCTCAGCTTCGTGCCGTCTTCCAGATCAAAACGCACACTCTGTACCTGGTTCGAACCGGCATCAACAGCCGTGTCGATCAAACTACCAAGCTTTGTGAGATCTTTCACCCTAACTCGTACGATGTTCGACACACGGTAACCACTTGTAGTAGGGGGATTTGTCTGGTAATTCATCACGGGCGACACCGAGTACTGCACAGTTTCGATGTCCGATCGCTGAACTCCGATCCTTAGTAAAGCGTCGACAACCGATGCAGTGGTCTTAGCGTTTTCCTGAGCTGCCTTGCCAGCATCTTTGTTGTCCGTGGACACTCCCAGCACCACGAAAGCAATGTCGGGCTTGCTCTTGGCTGTGGCCGTGGCGCTGACAGTAATCTGGTTCGGAACCTCGCCGCTTTGCACAGATTGTGCGGTTAGGAAAACTCCCACCGCGCAACACACAACAAGCAGACGACAGGCGCAATTCATAACAACCACCTCCTCCCCATCAGTTCATCTCCTCACTTGCCAGGCATACCGTAAGACTTTACCACGAACCCGTATTTCTTCGTCTCCCAGTGGGCCGTTGCTACAAGCACTGGCTGACCAGTAAAACCCTTCGAGTAAACCTGGACCACAGGGCGATAGCGGAAGCGCCTAACGATTTTAAGCCCAGCCAACTTTGCCAGGAACTCAGCATCGTCCCTAGACATCCTATAGGAAACGGTTATGCGGAAGTTGTCAACGCTGACAAATCTTGCGTCCAGAACCGCCAACCGGCCCTTTTGTTCCCTCACAAACCGGTCCGCAAACTCTTTATGAGCAGCGTCGTTGGGCGAACCCGCACGCCCCCCTGCCGGCTTAACGAAGTAATTTTCCTTTGGCACCGGCTCCCTATTGGAAAACTTTATCAAACCAAAAGTCAACAACACCACGCCTACAAGGCACGCTATCCATACCTTGTTGTTGTCAGCCAACCGCTGCCACAAAGTCGAGCGGCCGAGCTGAGTATCGGTCTCCGACACGTCAAGGGCCCACCCCTCGACTTTTCTCGGTCTTTTGAGTCTTAACATTGGAAAGAGGAACCTCTCCGGGCCTTAGGCCAGCTTGCCCTGGAAATGCATTATACCAGAGCTTGATTTTGGTCACAAACACTTGGTTTCTTTAGGTCGGTGCGCAAGCACGTTTTAGAGCGATTCTCCAGCTTAGTTGAGGAGTGCCGAATCTCCGAAAAAATGTTATGCGTGGTCCACCACAACAGCCTTGCCTTGTAGTCGTTGCGCTTGATGAAGGGATACAACACACCCGACCATAAGTAAAGCGATACTATGACAGCTACCATCACGTTCAGATTCCTGCTTGTAATAACTTTTGCCCTGTTTGGCATACCAGCACATCCAGAACACAGCGCATTGTGTACTACGACTGACGGACGATTTCAGGCCATCGCACAAGGGCCAAGGTCAATTGCCGTGTACTGGAAGTCGGATATCGCTACTACACTGTATGTCGAC
>JAOAGX010000199.1 GCA_026415535.1 Armatimonadota bacterium
CAGTTAGCGCAATACCTTCCCCGCCGATAGAACGCACCCTGTCGACCACCTGCATATTGGAACGGTAGTGCTGGACGAAGTCAAGATTGACACCTGTTAGATGGGTCATATCGTACCCCAAGTTGATAAGCATTGTCAGCGCTTTCAAGATAACCTCTGGCAAAACGACAGCAGATCCAACATTCATCAACACTCCTCCGCCAGCAAGATCGGTCATCGCCTGAGTCAGTATGCGAAAATCGCGCATTGAAGAGTCTCCAATTGCCGATCCATCCGCTGAAGAATGCATGTGAACAATGTCTGAGCCGATCGAAACATGCACTGTCACCGGTACGTCGTTTGCATATGCGGCTGCGAGTACGCTCGCATCCGCATGAGGAGAACCTAATTCCACCAATGAGCGGCCAAGCGCTTCGCCAAGACCGAGCTTGTCTTGCTGTGCACGTGAGGCACCCGCGTTCAGAAACAACGCAGTCTCGCGAGCCATACCGAATGTGCCGGTCCGAAGCCCATCAACAACTTCCTCTGAAGTCTTGCCGAACTGGGCAATCTCAACGTCGTGTATCGCTCCAGCCCCATTCATCGCAATCGTCGTGACAACGCTTTTTCGGATTAGATCGATAACAATCGGACTAAGCCCGCACTTTATCACATGCGCGCCCATTGCGAAGATTACCGCCTTGCCTTTGCGACGAGCATCAACAATTCGTTCGATCACTGTCCGAACGTTCCTACCCGCTAGTACATCGGGCAAAGAATCAAGGAACTGCCCCAAACCCGACCCAATAACGTGCGGCCGAGCAAAATGAGAGACGCTCACTTTGCTCCTGCGGTCCCCTATTGAAGTCGTTCTCAGAAAGCTCGGATCGATCTCGCGGTATTTCGAACCCATCTGCTGATCACTAATCGCGTTGAAAATGTTATATTCATGCGCACGGTAGTACAGGTTGTCAACTGTGCAAATCCCGTTTGAGAAAGTCTGCAAACCGAACTTCCGAGTCACACTTGTTTCAAGCCGACCGGCGAACTACGCGGGCAAGCATACACCACCATTACGTCGTTAAGCTGGACCAGTCGCGAGAAAATTGCTCTAAGTCGTGCACACAGACTGCCGGTGAAATATCTTCCTCCAAATATCGGCGGTGTAACAATGTCGAAACCTGTATTTACCAGTAGCCTACGAATGCTCGACCGACAAAAGTAGTTAATATGCTCAGCAGGTTTAAGGTGACGCCAGCGCTCACGCTTTATCCGAAACGCTGGGTGACCCAAGTCCGGAGTGCCTATTACCACCAGTCCACCCGGGGCAATTATCCGTCTCACTTCGAGCATATGCGCCGTCGGATCGGGAACGTGTTCGAGCACATCCCACATAGTTACGCAGTCGAAAGATTCTTCGGGAAAGCCAAAACCCTCAACTGTTCCGGAGAACACGTTCAGCCCCAATTTGCGAGCTTCTTGGGCAGCATATTTAGAGATGTCAATACCGCTTGCTTGCCAGCCTCTCGCATTTGCCGCTTCGACAAAATAGCCCAGCGAGCAACCAATATCAAGCAACCGCCCAGGAGGTATGATAAGCTCGATTTGCTTGAGCCTGGCTACCGACCGTTTGAGCCTGAACTTCCTACGCTTTTGATAGAGGTCGAAGTACCCCGAGTCGTACTGATCAGAAAGGCACTCTGGCTGAGGATGAGTAAATGCAAAGCCACACGAACGACACTGGTAAACCCGGTATCCATTTTTGCTCACCAGGAAAGATACACCATCGCCGCCGCACACGTTGCATGACGGCCCCAATACGTCCGGGTTCGGGGTTGTCTTTGTCATTCGAATAAAGAATCCGAAAGGCCGGTGTTCACTTTGATATCCGTGTACTCTGAGGCCCCGGCCTTTTCTCCGTCGGATGTATAAATCTCGACAGTTGTGGGCATCCAGATCAACCCGCCGACCTTTTTCGGGTTTAAGTATATGGCCCTGAATTGAAGCTTACCGTCTCCGGTGCGCTTCTCGAAGCGCTTGAGAAAAAGATCCTTCGAGTCAAGCCAAGCCAAGAGCATCATATCGCCTTTAGGCCAGTGAAGACGAACCTTGATTTCACTGTTCGATGTGGCCTCCGGATCCTCAATGACTTCAATCCGCCGATTTCTCCACAGCGCCGGTGTAATGATGCCCAGATCGAACGCATCTTGCAGCTTCGCTGGGTCACCAGTAAAGTCCTCTCTCTTAACAAGTCGAATGGTCGGCGCGCGGACAATCTTCGACCACCCGTTGACGATGTACTCGAAACGCACCATACCTAGCTTGCCGTCCATTCTGAGCTTGTCCGGATCCTTAAAGTAAATGTTGGCAGACTTGAACTCGTATAGTCTGGCATAATTAGACTCGATTTTGGCGATGGCTTTCCTGTTCTTGTAGGTTACGGTCCCGACCATCGAAATGTCTTTGAAACCCTCAGCGGCCTTCTCGATCCGAGCTTTGAGCTCCGACTCTGTGATGAGGGCGTCTGCGGAACCCGCTAGAAAAACCCAAGCAGTCAATAATGCAATGCCCAAAATTCTGCGGACGGAGTTGAGGTGTCTAAACGGGTTTATCACTTAATCAGCCTCTGAGTTTCCATATTTTCGGCTTTCGCGAGTAGCATTGCGTTCAAGTTCCCAAAGCATCGCGTAACGCAAGGCAGTTGAACACCCTGTGAGCACGCTTAGCACGAGCCCGTGCAGACCGTCGCGAAAGCCTTGTTTCCACATGTACATTTTGACGAAGGATAGAATCGGTCTCACCAAAAGATCGGTCAGCCTGAACCGCCGTCCTTCGAGATATTTCTGCCGGGCGGCCGCGCGAGCATAAAGAACCATCTTACGAGTATATTCCTCAAGGCTAGGGTAGCTGTTGTGAATCAGGTTGCCTCTGAGCGTACCGACGGGGCCGTCCACGACCATTGTCTCGTGCACAAGCCGCGTCGGAAACCGCGCTTTATCTCTGCGTGCCAAGCGGAGTTGATAGTCGGGGTACCAACCACAGTGACGCATCTCGCGGCCCAGGAACGAGGTCAGGCGAGGTATGCGATAACCGATGTAACAGGGAAATCCTTCCCCAACACTCCCCTGGGAAGGAGGAAAGTTGGAGATTACTTGTTTGATCTCTTGGGCAAGCTCGTTGCTTACGACCTCGTCTGCGTCAATAACCAACACCCAGTCTTGCGTGGTAAGTTCAAGCGCGGCGTTCTTCTGTTCCGAGAAGCCAGTGAACTCACGCTGGACCAGTTTTTTTGTAAAACGGCGCGCGATTTCTACGGTTTGGTCCGTGCTGAACGAGTCCACTACAACTATTTCGTCCGCAAAAGACACACTTTCGAGGCACTTTGCGATGTTGGCTTCCTCATTTAGAGTTATAACGCAAGCGCTAAGCCCCACCGTTCATCCCAATACTTGATCCAGAGCTGCAATCACATCTTGCGGGTGCAAGTCTGTCATACATTTGCGGTTAAACTTGCACTCTGCTTGTCCGCACGGACTACAATCGGCGCCTGATGTTAAAACTACGTGTCCGCTTCCCTGAGGACCGGTAACTTCCGGATCTGAGGGTCCATAGAGTCCCACAACCGGTCTGGGAAGAGCGGCGCACAAGTGGAGAATACCCGAATCCACGCCAACCAGTGCATCGCATCTAGCCAATATACCGACCACATCGCCCAAACTGGTTTTGCCCGACAAGTTCAATATTTGAGCCGATTCTTGTATAACTCTAGATGCGGTCGCCGTCCCAACAATGACCACTTTGAATCCCAGTTTGTTAGCGTGCCTGGCAACTTCGGAGAACCCTGAACCAGTCCATTCCTTGAGACGACGACGGCCTGATGTGCCGGGAGCAAGCACGACAATCTTATCACCAGGTACAACACCGTGCTCAGCCAAGAGCTTCTCCGCATTTGCCGCCATCGCGGCTGAAGGCCTTACTAACCCGACGTAATCCGACTTGGTAATCTTGCACCCAATGGTACTAATTAGTTTCAGGTTGTTTTGAGTTGAGGGCGGATGCCGAAAGTCAACTCGCTCGGTCAGCAGCGATCCAAGAGACGTGTTGACAAAGCCCACTCTATTCGGCGCACGTGTAAAATACGCAAGTAGCGCACACTCGGCGCTCTGGGAAAACACTATCGCCAAATCATAATTGGCGGACGCAAGTTTCCGCGCCAGCACAACCTTGCGCAGGCCTAATCCTTCGCAACGAACCACCACTTCATCAGCCAAGTTGGTGCATTCCAAGACCTCTTTTGCCGGCGGCCTAACAACACTGGTAATGTGCGCACCGGGAAACGAGTCTCGCAAACATTTGAGCGCTGGCAGCGAGAATATCAGGTCCCCCACCTGATTTAAATGGAAGCATACGATTCTCATGGACTTGACACGCGTAATGCCGTAAGTAACCAGTGATTGGTTGTTCTGAGAATCGGAACCTTAAACAGTCCGGCTCTGTATGTTTTTAGGGACGAAGATCACAAAGCACTTCAAGCGTGTTCTTTAGGTCGTTCTATTCTACAACCATTTACCGACTGCCTGTTCGACTTCCTCAGGTGTAATCGCCCTCATGCAATCCACGTTCTTACAAGTTGGATGGCGTTGACACGGACTGCACGGAAAATCCTTTGCAATCCATATGAAGTTGTCTTTTTTGAGAAAACACCGCCACGCACTCGCGCCAAACAAGCCAATCGTGGGACGATCAAGCGCCACAGCCATATGC
>JAOAGX010000200.1 GCA_026415535.1 Armatimonadota bacterium
TCATCAGTTAGGTCTCGCCCGTATCGCTGGAGGGCCTGATATTTGTCCTCGGGGTTCTGGTCGGTAACGCGCTGGCTGCCGCGAACGTCGACCATAGCTTGGTAAATGGCGTCGCGTGTTGCTCCGACAGATGCAAGAACCTTGCTAGCAGGGCCAGGCTCGGACGCGATTCCGATCAAAAGGTGCTCGGTGGATACATAATCGTCCTTGAGCCGTTCAGCTTCCTGGAAGGCGGTCTCAAATACGCGCTGCAGCCTCGGCCCAATCATCGTGCCGGCCGCAACACCGGTGACCTTTGGCATGCGATCGATCTCAGCCTGGACGCGGTTCGCCAGATCCGCCGGAATGGCGCCTAGCTTCTGCAAGATCGGCGCAACTATTCCGCCCTCTTGATCGAGTAACGCCTTCAAAAGGTGCTCCGGTTCGATCTGTTGCTGGCGGGATTCGGATGCAATGTGTTGGGCATCCTGAACAGCTTCTTGTGCTTTGATTGTGAGTTTGTCGAGTCTCATGGCGGCCTCTCCTTCACAGAAACGCAAAAAAAGGAAATCGCGAAGGACTCGTTCTGGAGTCAATCGCAAAATACCTAGTATACTTTATAGCAAGTATAATATACAGATTGAGTCTAATAATGTCAAGTGATATATTCCCGTTTTTGCATATTTCTACACCAGCCGTCGGGCGGCATTACTAGAAGGCGTTACTGAATGCGTCATGCTGAATGAAGTGAAGCATCTCAACTTGGTCTCGATATCCTTCGCTCCGCTCAGGATGACGAGTATGAATCAGGGTGAAGATTATAAACCAGAATGACACGTTCCACTTGGTATCCCGGAAACTAGTCCCTCCAAAACACCAACACCAAGGAAATATATTAGCAAAGGTATAAGGTAAGGCTTATACCTTTGCACCGCTTTTCGTATAAGCGCAATTGAAGTTGCACATTCCGTGCTTTGGAGTGAGGCGCTTTAGCGCCGCTTTGGAAAAAGTGCAACGGAAGTCCGCAATCCACATGTTGCAGGAAAATCACTACCGGCAAACACGGCTTTCTGTAACAAGCGGTGCAAACTTCAGGATCAGGCATGGTTACCATCCACGGAAGATCGCTTAACCCCGGCGTAGCCATTGCTGTAGCAGCAATAGTAGACGCCAATCGAGGATTAGGTGCGGTATCGCCCTCGCTGCTCGCGGAGGGGGAAAGAGCGCTTAAGGCCATGCTGCCCGTGCAGGATTACCCCGAAGCGGTAGTCGTGTGTGACACGCTTGCGCTCGGCCTTGCAATCAGCATTCCGGGAATTAATACGGTAGGAATCGCGGCTGAATCCGACACAGACGCACCAGTGACTGAACTTCGGGTTCCATGTGTCGTTGGCCTACCGAACCTGATCAAGTCAGTAAGCGAAGGTGATATCGTAATCGTAGATGGCGGCAAGGGGATTGTGTACGTCGATCCCGACCTGGAAACGATAGTTCGTTACCAAGAACTCGAACAACTAGCAACCTCAGGAAGTCTAGTCTATATAGCTGCGGAGCACCTTCCTGCCCGGACGCCGGACGGTGAAACCGTGACGGTGCACGCTTGTGTTTCCGACAAGACCGATCTTGCAACGGCGCTCGATCAGGGAGCCGACGGAATCGTAGTGAACCTGGCAGGATGGGAATCGGGATCTAGCGAGGACCTAGCTGCGATCATGCGGACGGCAGCCGGCAAACCGATCGCGTTCGAAGTCGAAGGAAAAGCAGAGGAGATACTTCGGGCGGCGATGTACTTCGCATCCCCGCATCAGGTTACGTTACTTTTTCCCGCCGCCACGTTCGACGCCGCCGTTGAGAGAACAAACTCCGTCCTCGAACTAATAATTGCCGAAGCACTTTTCGAGGACCTCTCTCCTCCTCGCGTGGGATTCGGTATTGCGGTGCATGAAACCGAGTTGACACAATCGCGACCATCCCGCGAGCCTACATCTTATCTAATCGATGTGCGGAAGTCGGCAGCAATGTCGCTCGAACAAGACGAGTTAACCGGCCGGGTGACAGAATGGACCACTGGTTGTTCCGCAGACCAGGTGGTGATTCTCTTGGGGCGCCAGGTCGAATTCGTAACCAAACTTGTGAAAGCAGGGGTAAGGGCATTTGCAGTCGATGCGGATATCGTATCGGTAGTAAAAACAGCAATCAGGGAGATGGCGTCGGAGTGAAATTTGTTGTCTGGATGGCTTATCACCTAGAATCGCGGGATATCGTGGACGACTACATCTCGCGTGCGAGTAAGTATGTCGTAACAGACATCACCTTAAACTCCCCTCCTGAAGGTGTAGGAAAGCACGAATTCGTGGTGTGCGAGGATCTGGAGTCGATCAAGCGCGAGATAGTCGACGCGGACGTAATGCTTGGATGGCGGATCACG
This sequence comes from Armatimonadota bacterium, assembly GCA_026415535.1. Classification (GTDB taxonomy): domain Bacteria; phylum Armatimonadota; class UBA5829; order UBA5829; family UBA5829; genus CALJES01. Next base: position 2,408 of record JAOAGX010000200.1, read on the forward strand.
CCGGAGGTGTTCGCATGCGCGCGAAGGCTCAAATGGATTCAGTTTGGATCGGCCGGAATCGATCACACGATTTTTCCCGAGCTATTGGAAAGCAACGTAATCCTGACTACGCTGAGCGGAATACACTCCACTGTGGTAGCCGAGCACGTCATTGGGTTGATGATCGCCCTGGCTAGGCGGTTCGACCTTGCAGCTCGGCTTCAGCTTGAGCATCGATACGAACGAGGAGTGATCGCCTCGACTGCGGAGGAGCTAGCCGGTAAAACAGTCGGGATCATCGGCCTTGGTAAGATAGGCCTCAACATTGCGAGACTGGCCAAGGCGTTCGGAATGACGGTCGTTGGAACCAAACGTATTTTGGAAGGCAGACTCGAAAACCTCGACAAGGTGTATCGTGCAAGCGAGTATCGAAAGATCCTGCCGATTTCGGACTACGTGATCCTAGTGGTCCCCCTAACACATGAAACTCGGTCGCTTATAGGTCGCGAGGAACTCGCGATGATGAAAGACGGAGCATGTTTGGTAAACGTGGCTCGCGGCGCGATGGTGGACCACGAAGCCTTATCCGAAGCGCTCAGGTCAGGGAAACTCAAAGGAGCAGCGCTTGATGTTTTCCCCGAAGAGCCTCTGCCGCCCGAAAGTCCGATTTGGGATATGCCCAACACGATAATTACGCCGCATACCGCGTGCTCGTTTCCCCGTTATGGCGAATTGGCCGCGCAGGTTTTCAAAAGGAATCTGGAAGCGTTTCTAACGGGCGGAGAGATGATCAACGTATATGAACGAGCGCGGGGTTATTGAAGCCGAGATTCCAAGAGTGGGCCAATTGCCGCCAGATTTCAAAGGCAACCCAAACAACGTGTTGTCCTGAAACTCAGGCGCTTGTCGCCCTAAACGCAGCAAAGCACCCCAAGTACAACTGCGTAGAATAAATTCAACATTCTTCGCTAAGCAAAAAATGACGTGTCGTGTTCTGAGCGCCATAGCACTGATGCGCTTGTTCCGGAGAGGAGCAAATGGCAAAATCAGTCCGGCAAATAGAACGAAAGGACCGCAAGCTCCTGGATAAAGTCCACGTTACGCACTTTGACGTGCGGAGGCACCCTTAGAACAACCGGGGCAAAGTTAAGAATGGTCAGCACGTCGGCTTCGACTAACTGATCTGCCACTTGCTGGGCAGCATTCGCTGGAACCGCGATTATCCCAATCTTTGCTTCGAGTTGTCGGTTTTCCTCAACGATTTTGGCGACGTCCTTGATCATAAGGTGCCAGAGTTCCTTGCCGATCTTGGAGGGGTTATTGTCAAAGACAGCCACGATTTCGAAGTTCCCGGCAGCAAGGGGAGGATAACCGACAAGCGCGCGTCCAAGATTTCCAGCACCTACCAAGAGAACGGGCTGAGTGCGGTCCAGTTTTAAAATCGCCTTGATCCGGGCGTGCAACTCGCGCACGCTGTAACCTACACCCGGCCTTCCAAACTCTCCAAAATACGACAGATCCTTCCTGAACTGAGCTGCGTTGACTCCGGTGTGCTCTTCTAGGTCCAACGAAGAGATGGTTTCGACATTGCTGCTCCTGAGGTTGGTCAGAACACTCAAGTAAGTCGCAAGCCTTTCGAGCGTGGGAGTGGGTATTCTCGGACCGTGGGGCATTCGCGGACCTCGACTGCGAAAGCAAGAATACGCCAAGAGTATAGCAGAGTCACAACATCTGCGCAAGGCAATAAAGTTCAACCCGCTTATCTTGGAGTACGGCATTTTGGCGTCGTTTTAAGAACGCAACTTTTCAAAAAGTCAACATTCGAAAACGGTGCCGAAGCGTCGCAAGGCCACACAGCTTAACTACTAGCCAACACGAATTAGCTCGCTTCTGTACGCGATGTACAAGTCACCTCGAAAGGCTGATCGGTTTGCTGCTGCAGCTGCTGCGTTTACAACTTCGTCAAGTCGGTAGCGATCGGAAACGTGGCAAAGGATCAAAGTCTTCACGTCTTCGCCCGCGCCCCAATCCACGGCAGATTCGATTGTGCAGTGACGATGACCAATACGTCTAGCAGCCTCCCCTGCGTCTCGTTCTAAAAAAGTCGCCTCGTGCACAGCCAGTTCTACTCGCCCACACGATGAATGATAAGCCCGAAACCCGTCGCCGCTGTAGAAGAAAGTTGCCGCCGACCCGGGCACCGGTTGACCATCGTCATCAAGAACTCTGCGCTCTTCCTGAACTTCGAAGCCTAGACATAGTCGACCAGGTGTATGCGCGGTCTCGAAGACAGCCACACTAGTTGGTCTTCTGGTCCTGTCTCTTATACACATCTCCGAGCC
>JAOAGX010000201.1 GCA_026415535.1 Armatimonadota bacterium
CCCAGGGTGGGGTGGATAGGAATCCAGGACGGTCACGAAACTATGGCAAAGCTGGCCTCGTCAGTGGATTCTGAGCTAGCTAAACTCGGTCATCCGAGAGAAAAAAAGGAATTTAGGTCCCATATAACTATCGGCCGAGTGAAGACGCATGATCGGTTCAATAACTTCGCCCGCGGGATCGAAAAGATCGAAGCAATAGATCTCGGTAGACAGACGGTTTCGAGCGTGGCAGTAATGAAAAGCGACCTTCGCCCCGAAGGAGCGGTCTACACACCGCTCAGGGTGATTACGCTTGAGAGTCCGACAGTGTGAACGTGTGAGTGTCTGATAGTTTGGAGAATTTTCAGACTATCGAAACATTAAGCCGGCGAAGAGAGGAGTGCCTTTATGGACAGAGGCAACGCGCTGGATATAGCTCTGGCGCAGATTGAGAAGCAGTTTGGTAGGGGCTCAATAATCAAACTTGGCGAGAAGCCAAAACATGACGTCGCGGTGATCCCAACTGGCTCCATCGCGCTCGATATGGCGTTGGGTGTTGGGGGTATCCCGCGCGGGCGTATCACCGAGATCTACGGACAGGAATCCTCCGGCAAGACAACGCTTGCGTATCACATCATCGCCGAATGCCAAAAGGCAGGGGGCGTAGCCGCCTTCGTGGACGCCGAACATTCCGTAGACGCGGAGTACGCCAAGAACCTCGGCGTGGATGTTGATTCACTGCTCGTCTCTCAGCCGGACACAGGCGAGGAAGCCCTCGAGATTATGGATGCGCTGATTAGAAGCGGTGCGGTAGATGTTGTGGTGCTTGACTCTGTCGCCGCACTTGTTCCGAAGGCGGAAATTGAGGGCGACATGGGCGACTCGCACGTCGGACTACAGGCAAGACTCATGTCCCAAGCCCTCCGCAAAATTGGAGGGTCACTTTCCAAGTCAAACTCCTGCGCAGTCTTCATCAACCAGATTCGAGAAAAAATCGGCGTGATGTTTGGTAATCCGGAAACAACTCCCGGAGGTCGTGCGCTCAAGTTCTGGGCAAGTGTGAGACTGGAAGTCAGGAGAATTGAGACTCTCAAGGTGAGCGGCGAGGCCGTTGGAACACGTGTCAAGGTCAAGGTTGCTAAAAACAAAGTCGCTCCGCCTTTCAAGGAAGCCGAATTCGACATTATGTTCGGCAAGGGAATCTCGCGCAGCGGAGGGATCCTCGATCTAGCAACCGACCTGGGAATCATCGGTAAGACCGGTACGTGGTTCACCTACGCCGACCAGCGAATCGGACAGGGCAGGGAAAACGCCAAAAAATATCTCGAGGATAACCCCGCCCTAATGGACGAGTTGGAAGCTCTGATCAGAAAGTCGGAGCTGCGAAAACCCGTGGCCGTCACCGCGGCTACGGCTGCCGAAAGCACTATCGAATAGTTGTCGACAGAGAAATTGTTCGGTTATGCCTCGGAGGCTTGTTCTTCGCCCCGAAGCACGAACATTTGCACTGAACCTGTCGGGGTGAGAAACAAGCCTCGACTTATACTGCTCAGTCCATTGCAATGGGTGTAATAACGGCTATCGAAACCCAAAAAAAGCACGGCAAGCGAAGGTCGATATTCGTAGATGGCCAGTTTGTCGCCGGAGTCCACGAAGAAGTCGCGGCCGCTCTCGGCTTGAATGTCGGACAAACCTTTGATCGAGATCAACTTGCCGAGCTGATCAGAGCAGAAACTGTGAGGAAGGCGCGCGAACGCGCGCTGAAGTTGATTGGCTACAGGGATCGTTCGGAATCTGAAATTCGAAAGCGTCTGATCGGGAGCAATTTTCCCGAAGATGTCGTAGAAGAAGTGGTTGACCAGTTGTCCCGGTCAGGGCTTCTAGACGACCTAAAATTCAGCCGGGACTGGGTAAAGTCGCGGACGGCTTCGAAGCCGATGGGCAGGACACGGCTGGCGTTCGAGCTGAGATCCAAGGGAGTGGACGCGCCAATCGTTGAAGAGGTGCTAGAAGCTTTGAACCCAGAAGCCGAGTACGAACTGGCCCTATCGGCTGCCGAGGCTAGGTTGAGAAAGTTAAATCGCGACGACCCATCGACTAGTAATAAACTGAGCTCTTTTTTGCAAAGAAGAGGCTTCAGTTGGGATGTCATAGAAAGGGTCCTGAACGCGCTGTTTGAGTAGCGCCGACCTGGGCATAGTGTTCAGCGAAAAGTCGAACGAGCTACGGCCCAATGAGAGAATACGTCGGAAAGGAAGCCGGCGGTCGTCACGAAGAGAGGAGGAGCAACGTAAGCATCCATATTGACTCCCGAGAGGGAGATGCCATGACTCAGGTCAGTTGAAAAACAGTTCGCTCTACCTCACATCCTATAGCAACAAGGAGGTGAGGGCAGGTTGGATATAGTCATATCCGCAGTAGTCGGCTTGATAGTCGCTGCGGCGACGATTAGTGGAGCCTATTTCTGGTATATTCGACCAACTCTACGCAAGATAAAGTCCGCCAAAGCGGACGTTGAGGAACGAGAAGAACAACTCCGAAAAGAGATAGAAGCCAAACGCAAAGAGGTTCTCCTCGAAGCAAAGGAAGAAGCGTTCAGAATACGCCAGGAAATCGAAAAGGAGAACAAAGATAAGCGGGCTGAAATCCAGAGGTTAGAGCGAAGGCTGACGCAAAAAGAAGAGACGTTAGATCGCCGGCTGGAGAATCTAGATCGAAAGGAGCGCAGCATAGCGCAGAAAGAGGCCGAAGCGCAGGCCAAGCTTGACGAAGCCGCTGCAATCGTCAAGCAGCAGAGAGCTGAGCTGGAGAGGATATCCAGAATGTCCTCCGAAGAAGCCCGGCAGCAGCTCCTACAACAAGTCGATAGAGAGATGGAGCGTGAGACTGCCCGAATAATCCGCGAGGCTGAAGAACAAGCCAGAGAAGAGGCAGATCGAAGGGCTCGTGACATCATCACGCTTGCGGTGCAGCGCTGTGCCGTCGATCAGGCAGCAGAAACTACTGTCTCGGTAGTCCCCCTGCCTGGCGACGACATGAAGGGTCGCATTATCGGCCGCGAAGGACGCAATATCAGAGCTTTCGAGACGCTTACCGGAGTCGATCTGATCATCGATGATACTCCGGAGGCGGTAGTGCTTTCGGCATTCGACCCGGTAAGGCGAGAGATTGCGCGCATTGCCCTTTCGAACCTGATCCTCGACGGCAGAATACACCCAGGCCGTATTGAGGAGATGGTTGCCAAGGCTCAGCAGGAAACCGAGGCAAAAATGAAAGAGGCTGCCGATCGAGCGATCTTCGAAACCGGGGTGACTGGACTGGACCCGGAGCTGGTGAAGCTGCTTGGCCGACTTAAGTATCGCACCAGCTACGGTCAGAATGTCCTACAGCACTCAATAGAGGTTTCACATTTGGCCGGCGCAATGGCCGCAGAACTCGATGTGAACGTGCCGCTAGCCAAGCGTGCGGGACTGCTTCATGACATCGGCAAGGCTGTCGACTTTGAGGTTGACGGCCCCCATGCCGTTATTGGAATGGAGCTGCTTAAACGTTACCACGAGCCGCCGGATGTCGTCCACGCGGCAGGTGCTCACCATAACGATATAGAGTGCCACTCGGTCGAAGCGGTGTTGGTTTTGGCTGCTGATGCGATATCTGCATCACGCCCGGGCGCGAGACGCGAAACTCTTGAGACCTATGTTAAACGGCTGCAGAAACTTGAAACTATTGCGGACTCCTTCCCCGGCGTCGAGAAAACCTATGCTGTACAGGCCGGCCGCGAAATCCGCGTTATGGTCAAGCCCACGGAAATAGACGACGAAGGCGCCGCTAAGCTTGCTTACGACACGGCCAAACGCATCGAGGAAGAAATGGAGTATCCCGGCCAGATCAAGGTCACAGTGATACGAGAGACGCGAGCAGTCGAATACGCGAAGTAGACAAACAACCCAGGCAACGCTTCGTGAACTTCTTTCCAGAAGCATTGGTGGTAATTCTAATGCCAGGTCGGCATTTCTGACCAGTCGTGTGTGGGTTCGCGTTTCGCACGGGTCGAAGTCTGGCATTGTAATTAGTGGAGTTAGGTGCTGAGAATACTATTCGTTGGGGATGTTGTAGGTAGTCCCGGGCGCAGGGCTCTAGGCAAAATGCTGAAGGCCCTGCGCTCGCGTCTTGACGCGAACCTGGTGATCGCAAACGGCGAAAACGCTGCCGGAGGTCTAGGCATCACCCGAACAACAGCCGCTGCTATACTGGAGTCCGGCGTCGACGCAATTACCCTCGGAAACCACGCGTTCACGAAGAAGGACATGCTTGCCTATGTCGATTCGGAGCCGCGTATACTGCGACCAGCCAACTACCCGCCAGAAGTTCCCGGTCGTGGATGGGGAGTATTCGAGGCGACAACGGGAGACCGTGTTGCGGTAGCTAACCTCGCTGGTCGAACTTTCATGGCTCCTCTAGATTGTCCCTTTAGAGCGGCAGACACAATTATTAGCGAGATTGGCGGTGAACCGAAAACCCTGATAATCGACATGCACGCGGAGGCTACGTCAGAGAAACTGGCAATGGGTTGGTATCTTGAAGGGCGCGTCTCAGCAGTAATAGGAACGCACACTCACGTGCAAACGGCGGATGAAAAGGTGCTACCAGGAGGCACAGCCTATATCACTGACGCCGGTATGACAGGCGTTCACGACTCTGTCCT
>JAOAGX010000019.1 GCA_026415535.1 Armatimonadota bacterium
AAGAATACATCGCGGGTCTTGATATCGGGACGACCAAGACCTGCTGCGTTCTTGCTGAGGTCGATCTTGATGCTCGCTTGGTAGACGTTATTGGGGTGGGGCTTACTCCGTCGGACGGCCTCAAAAAAGGCGTAGTGGTAAATCTCGATGCTACCACGGAGGCGGTTCGTTCTGCAGTTGACAAGACCCAACGGATGGCAGGCAGCATTGCGATCAGGTCAGTCGTAGTCGGGGTTACTGGCGAGCACATCTCATCGCTGAACAGCCGGGGAGTAGTTGCCATCACCAGTCCTGATCGCGAGGTAACTCCGGCAGACGTGGAGCGCGTTATCGAGGCATCTAAAGTAATCGTCCTGCCGCCGGAGCGCGAGATTATCCACGCGATTCCTCGGGGCTTCATAGTTGACGGACAGGACGGCGTCAGGGATCCTGTGGGCATGTCGGGTACAAGACTTGAAGTCGAAACCCATATCGTTACTGGTTCAAGCGCATTTCTCGACAATGTTGTCAAGTGCGTTCACAGGGCCGGACTCTCGGTTGATGCGACGGTTCTCGAGCCTATCGCAACAAGCGAGGCAGTTGTCATGGATGCAGAGAAGGATCTTGGTGTGGCTCTTGTGGACATCGGCGGCGGCACGACAGACGTGGCGGTATTCGTCGGCGGGGAGATATTCTACACATCAGTGCTGCCAGTCGGAGGGAACCACGTAACCAACGACATAGCGGTTGGACTTCGAGCTTCGCAGGAAGAGGCAGAGAGGACTAAGATTGCTTCTGGGGCGGCTTGCTTGGAGATGGTGGGTGAGGACGAAACGTTCGAAATCACCAGTCTCGGAGCGGTAGCCCCGCGTGAGTTGCCTAGAGAGCTTCTGGTCAATATTACCGAGCCGCGAATGCAGGAGATTCTCCAGATGGTGCGGTCGGAGATTGCGAAATCCGGATATATCGATATGTTACCTGCTGGTGCGGTTCTTACTGGTGGCGGGTCCCAAATGCCTGGTACTGTGGAGCTTGCCGAAAAGATTCTTGGCATGCCAGTAAGGCTCGGACTGCCTAGGGATGTCGGGGGACTGAGCGATACGGTAGCAAGCCCTGTTTTTTCCACTGCAGTTGGCCTTGTAATTTATGCCGCTAGGCATTATTCTGACTTGCGTGAGGAGGAGAAAACCGTTACACTAAAGCGAGGTGTCGCAAACTTCTTTAGACGACTGTTCGGTTAGCTCATTTGGTTTAAGAAAAACTGGTCAACAGGACAGACTAGCATACCGTGCATAACTGTGTATATAATGTGCGTCTCTTGTCATCCTGAAAATCTATGCCTGAGAATTATTCACGTAGCTCTATTCGGAGCTAGGGATGCAGGATTGCCCGTCATTGTGAGGGCAGTGAATGATCCGTGCCCATACGGAGCACACGAATTTATCAGAGATCGGACTTCCTAAGCGATCAAAGGAGCTGTAAGATATGGCGAATGGTGAGGACGGCTGCTACGCAAAGATCAAGGTAGTTGGCGTCGGCGGGGGTGGTATGAACGCCGTCAATCGAATGATCGATTCGAACCTTTCCGGCGTCGATTTCGTAGTGATGAACACGGATGTCCAGGTGCTACAGCTTGCAAATGCTCCAAGCAAGCTCCAATTGGGTGCCAATCTGACCCGCGGGCTCGGTGCAGGCGGAAATCCGGAAGTAGGTCGAGAAGCGGCTGAGGAGAGTCGCCCCGAGATTCGTAGGCTCCTTGAGGGAGCCGACATGGTGTTCATAACCGCAGGCATGGGCGGAGGTACTGGCACTGGTGCCGCTCCAGTTGTTGCGGAAATGTCGAAGGAAATAGGCGCGCTGACCGTTGCCGTGGTTACTAAACCGTTCGCGTTCGAAGGACCACGCCGAGCAAGTGTTGCCGATCAGGGAGTTATGCTATTGAGGGATGTGGTCGACACCCTTATCACTATTCCCAACGACCGTCTTTTGAGCGTTGTGGACAAGAAGGCCACTCTTGTTGAAGCGTTCAAGGTGGCGGACGACGTGGTCCGGCAGGGTGTTCAAGGGATATCGGATATCATTGCGATCCCAGGCATGATTAATGTGGACTTCGCTGATGTTAAGACCATTATGCAGAACCAGGGTACCGCACTAATGGGTATCGGAATTGCAAGTGGCGAACAGAAGGCGATTCACGCAGCCGAAGCCGCCTGCGCCAGTCCGCTACTTGAAACCACCATTGACGGAGCACGTGGTGTTCTACTCAACGTCACCGGTGGCCCCGATCTTACGCTGAGCGAGGTCTACGAAGCTGCGGATGTTGTTTACAAAGCTTGCGACTGCGAGAATGTTAACTTGATCTTCGGTGCGGTGATAGATGACATGATGGCCAATGAAGTCAAGATTACGGTTCTCGCTACGGGCTTCGATTCAGCGAGGTATCAAGCAACCGCCGTGCGGTCCACTGCCGCGGCCGCGAATGTTGAGGGTGCTCCAAGGCCAGCCCAAGCTTTTGAATCCAGGGACGAGATATTGATTCCCGAAGGCGAACTAGACATACCGGCTTTTCTGCGCAGGAGGTAGCGGTTCCTGATATTTTATCATCCTGGATATGCATTCAGAATGCGGGATTGGTCCGGGATACGTAATCCCGGACCATCTTTGCGGTTGGCAAACATACGATCTTCTCGGATTTTTATCCACTACGTAACTATTTGGGGACGCGTTGCCCGAAAATCGCAGCGGGGGTAACGAGAGCCGTGTTACCCAGTATTCTAACCGTCCAATACTGGTCTCGTTTTTGGACGGAACACGCGGAAGAAGTAATCGGAGCGGCTGTGAGGATAATAGTTATCCTCGTGGCCTACGTTGTTGTTCGGTCGATTGCTCTGAAGATACTGAGGCGGTTCGGCCAGTCACTATTGGCCAAGGTGGGCAAGGAATTGCTCCAGGCTCGCGAAGCCAGGGTTCGATCGGTCCAAACCGTTATTGGTAGCGCAATATCTTTTATCCTCGGATTCGTGGCGGCGATCATGATCTGTCAGGCCGTTGGGATCAACGTTGTTCCACTACTTACTACGGCCGGTGTTGCGGGATTGGCAATCGGATTTGGCGCACAGAAACTCGTTCGAGACTGGATATCTGGTATCTTCATTCTCATAGAGGATCAGTATGGGGTTGGCGATACAGTGACCATAGGGGCTGTTACAGGTCGAGTCGAAGAAGTAGGTTTGCGTATCACTCGAATCCGCGGCGACAACGGAGCTTTGTACATCATTCCTAATGGTGACATAGCCCAGGTTTGTAATCAATCGCGGTAGTATTGCCCTATGTGTTCAGAGCCTCTTTAGATTTGCCTTACTTACCGCGAGTGTTTTGACTGCTCCACTTTCGAAGGCAACGGTTACCAGCTCATCTTCGCCCGATCCGGTAGAGTTTAGGACGATGCCTCTTCCGAAAAAGTCGTGCTCAACGCGAGTTGCCGGTCGAAATGTGGCAGTGTTGGGAGTGCGGCGAGGCGTGAAGTCTCGTTTCCAAGTGGTGTCGACTGCGCGACGACGTTCCGAAAATCCTTGTTCAAAAAGATCGGTCGGAATGTCTCGGAGGAATCTAGACACTTCGTTTAGTTGCGTTGATCCCATCAGCGACCTTTTGTAAGCGTGCGAGAAAACCAGTTCTTCTTTGGCCCTGGTCATTCCGACGTAACACAGCCGGCGTTCTTCTTCCATTTCATCGCGGTCGTTGTGCGATCGTCTGTGAGGAAGAAGCCCTTCTTCCATACCCGCGATATATACAACGGGAAACTCAAGCCCTTTTGCGGAATGCAGTGTCATTAGCGTGGCCGCATCTCCGGAGGGATCGTAGGTGTCAATGTCCGATATCAACGCAACGTTTTCTAGAAATGCCCCGAGGCTGCGATCTTCGCTCGTTTGCTCGAACTGTTCTGTGACTGTTAAAAGCTCCCTGATATTTTCCATCCTTGATTCCGCTTCGGCCGTGTGCTCCTCCCGGAGGGCGTCATAGTAACCAGACACACTCAGCGCTTCATTCGTAAGTTGGGGGACTGATACCTGTGAACTCAGCTCGTGCAGGTGGTCGATTATTGCGGCGAACTTACTCATGGCTTCTTTGGCCCGCTTGGATATGTCCGGCGCCTCGTCTAGCTTGTGCAGCGCTTCGTAGAGGCTGATACCTCTACTTGTCGCAAATTCTTCCAGCCTTGTTAGTGAGGTTGCTCCGATTCCTCGTGGCGGTACGTTGATCACGCGGCGCAGACTCACGCTTTCCAGAGGGTTTGCCGCGAGTCGCAAGTATGCGATTGCGTCCTTGATTTCCTTGCGTTCATAAAATCGCATTGCGCCGACCAGTCTATGCGGAATTCGTTGTCGAACAAACGTTTCCTCAAGCACGCGCGACTGGGCATTTATTCGGTAGAGAACGGCTATGTCTCTGTATCTGCGGCCAGACCGCACTTTTTCTCGGATCGATGTCACGATCCTCTCGGCCTCGTCAATCTCATTCCCGGCTTCGATGATTTGAATGTTGCAACCCTCTTCGTTCTCTGTCCAAAGCTTTTTCTGTGCGCGCCCCCGGTTTTGCGCGACTACGTGGTGAGCCGCTTCAAGTATCTTCTTGGTGGATCGATAGTTCCGTTCGAGCTTATATACGGTAGCGTCCGGGTAGTCAGACTCAAATTGCAGTATGATGTTTACATCAGCCCCACGCCATCGGTAAATCGATTGGTCGTCATCGCCCACGCAGAAAATGTTTCGGTGCTTCGCGCCCAATATGCGCACTAGCATATACTGTGCGTAGTTAATATCCTGATACTCGTCGACAAGAATGTATCTAAACCTCTCCTGATAATGCTCCTGTGCCGAGACGGCAGAGCAGTGTTCGCGTCGCGGCGGCTCTGTATTAGCTTTGCCCTCTTTGAGGAGTTTTACTCCAAACATGACAAGATCGTCGAAATCGAGCGCGCGGTTTTCTCTGAGCTTCTGCTGATAAACCGGATAGACTTTGTTTGCAATAGCTTCGGCTTCGCCGTTGAAATGCCGGCCGAATTCGTGCGGCTCGACGAGTCTCTCCTTGGCTCGCGAAATGAGGTCGAGTATTGCCCGTGGATGAAATCGCTTTTGGTCTAAGCGGAGTTGTTCCATAGATTCACGAACAAGAGATATCTGGTCACTCTCATCGAATATAGTAAAATTGCGATCTATGCCGATCTCGTGACCTCTTTCGCGCAGCATTCTTGCACAAGTTCCGTGAAACGTCCCGGCCCAGAGCCCGCTGGTTTGCTCGCCCAACAACTCAGTAATCCGTTCCTTCATTTCGTTTGCGGCCTTATTGGTAAAAGTAACCGCGAGTATGTTATATGGCCTGACACCTTTTTCTTTGATGAGGTAAGCGATTCGATACGTCAACACGCGCGTCTTTCCGCTGCCTGCACCCGCGAAAACGAGCACCGGCCCCTCCGTGTGGAGTACTGCTGCTTGTTGTTGTTCGTTAAGGTCCTCTAGAATGCGGTCATTCATACGGCTACATTATAGCGGATTGGGAGAATAAGTTGCGGGCTGGGTATTAGGCTATTTCAATGCTCTTGTTTTGGCGATTATCCTGCTTGGTTGAAGAGAGTCTAATAGTCAAAACGAGGGCTTTGTGTTTCATAGGAATGGGTCAGATCTACCCAATAATCATCAACACCGCCGGTATCCATACTACGCTTGCCAGTGTCAGCACGAATATTACGGCTGCTGCGAAGGCACCGTTGGCTCCATATCGCGAGGCGATAATGCCGGAGAATACTGCCGAGGGCATTGCCATCTCCAGAACTGCTACCTTCTGCACCGTTCCAGTTACGTCGATAAGCCGCAGTGCTAGGAGCATCAGAGCCGGCATTAATACCATCTTGAGTGCGAATGCAACCGCGATGGCTGCCGGGTAGGCCTTTACGGATCCGACGCTCAGGCTTAGGCCGATCGAGATCATAGCCAGGGGAACGGTTCCGCCGGCAAGGTAGCTGATAGAATTCATCAGAAGTGGTGGCAGGTCGACGTCCTTTAATGCAAGTGCAAGCACCGTCGCGGGAAAGAGCGGAGTCCGGAAGAACTCTATGACGTTCGACCAATCGGACTTTGTTCCTGCGAAGCTTGCGGCGATGGTTACGCCCAAAGTCGTGATTACGATTCGCATGCAAAACTGATCCATCATTACTGCTGTGAGCATAGCATGTTTGCTGCCGGGGAAAGCCGCGCCTACAACTGGATATCCCAGGTAGCCAGTGTTTCCAAATGCTGAGACAATCATCAAAGCGCCAGTGGTTCTTCGGTCAAGTCTGAGCAGTTTGGCCGCCCCGTAAGCCGCACACATGATTGCTATTTGTAGTACGATTCCCACTGCTGGTGCTTTGATCATTGATGTGACTAACGGCTTATTGTGAGCAGCAACGAAGATATATGCGGGTAGTGTCAGGTTGATAAGTATTGAGTTAACGACTGCTGTGTCGTCGGCCTTGAGCGCTCCGAAGCGTTTTGCTGCATATCCAACTAGAAGCAGCAGGAAAATTGATACAACCGTCGTGAGTGTAACCGTAGCTTCCACTTTTAGTTTGCCGTGACGGTTGTCTGACAGGCCGACTTCTTTGCTCTGTATGTGAGTGCCGCTTCTACGAGTCCCTTAAACACAGGGTGCGCGCGGTTCGGCCTAGACCTAAACTCTGGATGAAATTGAGTTGCTATGAAGAACGGGTGGTCCTTGAGTTCTACTATTTCCACCAACCGGTAATCCGGTGAAACCCCTGAGCAAATCAAGCCACCACGCTCAAGCTTGGCGCGGTAAGCGTTGTTGACTTCGAACCGATGACGGTGACGTTCGTAGACCAGATCCGTTCCATACAACCGTGAAGCTAGTGTGCCGTCAATCAGTTGGCAGGGGTAGAGTCCCAGGCGCATCGTGGCTCCTTTGTCCTCGACGCCTTCCTGCTCGGGAAGCAGGTGTATGACCGGATCGGGTGTGTGCGGGTCGACCTCCTCGGTATTTGCGTTCGGAAGGCCGCAAACATTCCTCGCCACTTCGATTACAGCCCAGTGCAGCCCAAAACATATACCCAGAAATGGAACTTTGTTCTCGCGAGCATATTTGATTGCGGCAACCTTGCCTTCTACACCACGAGCGCCGAATCCGCCGGCTACTATAATCGCGTCGGCATCCCCAATGTTCTGAGCTACGTTTTCGTCACTTAACTCTTCTGAATCGACCCAGCGAATCTGTACGCCCGTGTTGTTAGCGATGCCGCCGTGTCGCACTGCTTCACCGAGGCTGATGTACGCGTCACCATTCTCAGTGTACTTACCCACTATTGCTACAAGCGCAGTGTACTTGGGATTCTTAAACGTGTTGACAATCTGTTGCCACTCGCTTAGGTCGGGTGGCCCGTTCTTGATACCAAACTTTTGCAGCACCAGCTCTGATAATCCGTCCTCTTCGAACTTGAGAGGTATTTCGTAGATTGTGTCGGCATCTCGAGCCTCGATAACGGCTTCCAGCTCGACATCGCAGAATAGCGATATCTTATCCTTCATTTCCTGGCTCATCTTACTCTTAGTTCGGCAAATAAGCACATCTGGCTGGATTCCGATTTCGCGGAGCTTTATGACGGAATGCTGTGTCGGTTTAGTCTTGAGTTCTTCCCAAGGACCTACTGAGGGAATGAGCGTCACATGCACATACATCACATTCTGTGCACCGGCGTCCTTTTTGAATTGTCTTATTGCCTCAAGGAACGGTAATCCCTCGATATCGCCTACAGTGCCCCCGATCTCCACAATAGCAATATCCGCACCGGTCTGTTCCGCATTTTGTTTGATACGACTTTTAATCTCGTCAGTGATGTGGGGGATTACTTGTACGGTGCTGCCAAGGTACTCGCCGCGGCGTTCCTTGCGTATGACGGCGTCATAGATGCGGCCTGTGGTGACGTTTGCAAGTTGGGTGAGGTTTTCATCGACGAACCGCTCGTAGTGTCCTAGATCAAGATCGGTTTCAGCGCCATCGTCAGTCACGAACACTTCGCCGTGCTGATAGGGATTCATAGTGCCGGCGTCGACGTTGATGTAGGGGTCTAATTTCTGAACAGTCACCTTGAAGCCGCGGTTCTTGAGCAGTCGCCCAAGTGATGCCGTCGTGATCCCTTTGCCTACTGAAGATACTACCCCGCCTGTTACAAAAATGTATTTTGTATCCATAGTTAGTGCCCCCTACAATCACCAATCGAGATAGGTTTGGATCGTTCTAGATGTTTGTCTAGGACGCGAGCCCTCGGACATTCGTCCAGTATCAACCTCTTTTCTTCGACTCCGCGCCCACGTAAAAGCTGACATCGCCCTTGCCAAGCTTTTGCGAGTTTTCAATCGATTGCGCTACGTAGCGGTGTCCGAATGTAATCGCGGACATCAGGTCATCGCCCATCGCTAGTCTGGCCGCAATCGCGGCGCTGAGCACACAACCAGTCCCGTGCATCTGTTTGTAAATTCGCTTGCCTACAAATGTATGGAACTCCTGTTCGTAGAACAGGACGTCTAATGGATCTCCTTCAGCGTGTCCACCCTTTACGAGGGCGGCTTTTGCTCCCATCTCCACTATAGCTAGCGCAGCTTGTCTGGCAGAGTCATAGTCGCGAACCTCTATTCCGGTAAGAGAGCTAGCTTCGTCCCAGTTAGGCGTTACTAGCATCGCAAGCGGCAACATTTGGTACTTGAGCCGCTTGATCGCGGGTTCTGTCAAGAGCACGTCTCCTCTTTTGGAACGTATTACCGGGTCCAGCACGACGTTTGGTATTTCGCGTCTCCTTATACGTTCCGCCACAACACTCACGGCTTGCGGTGAATAGAGCATGCCGACCTTACATGCCGACACGTAAAAATCGCGCGTTACCGCATCGATTTGTGCGGTGATAATTCTTGGGGGAACTTTGTTTATCTTATGCACGCCGCGCGAGTCCTGTGCGGTAACGCTGGTGACTGCGCATACGCCGTAAATCCCGATTTCTCGAAACACAGCCAAGTCCGCCTGTATTCCAGCTCCTCCACTCGAATCCGACGCCGCAATACTAATAGCCACCGACATCCGTGAATGCAAGTCTCCTACATAGCATTGCAAGGGCGAAGCTTCTGATGAACCATAATGGGAATGCCGAAATCCTTCCAAGCTACCTCCGACCGATTTGCGGTCGCCCATCACATCAGCTCTCCAAGCGTCTCAACTATTCGATCCGGTTTCATATCGCCAACTGCCGATTCTGCTTGCTCCCGAGTGGTAACGCCTGTCAACACAAGCACTGTATGAGCTCCCGCTCGGTTGCCAGCCAGAATGTCTGTATCCAGTCTGTCACCTATAATCACCGATTCCTCCGGCGACGCCCCGACAGATTCGAACACTTTTTCGATTGAGTAGGTCTCGGGCTTCCCGATTACTTTAGGCTCGGCTGAGGTTGCCGTGCGCACTGCAGCCACCATGCATCCTGCCCCCGGCAGTACTGCTCCGTTTTCGATTGGCAGGGTAGGATCCTCATTGGTGGCGATGAATTGTGCCCCGTTCAGGATCGCCTTTTGAGCGCGCGCGAGTTTTTCGTAGTTGAATTGTCGGTCCATCCCAACGACTACGTAGTCAATGTTGTCCTCCGGCGAATCTTCGTCCTTCAGAACTCGCACGCCGATTGACTCAAGCTCTCTGTCCAAGCCTGATTCACCGATTCTGTAGACAGTTTTCCCTGTTGCGCCTTCGGAGGCGAGATAGAGTGCAGTGGCATAGCCGGATGTCATAACGTCTTCGGGTGTGGTGGGAATTCCCATTGATGTGAGCAGCCTGGAATATTCGTCACGTGAGTGGGCGGCCTTGTTTGTCAGGAATCGGACGGCGCGTCCTAATGACCGTAGATGTAGGATCAGCTCTCTAGCGTAAGGCTGTCTCTCCTTGCCGCGGTAGACAACGCCGTCGAGGTCAAGAATCCATAAATGCGCCGAATCAAATAAGGCCCCGTTCCTTATCACGGGTACTTACTATAGCATATCGACCGGCTTCTGGTCAAAAGATGTGTCGGAGATTGAAACTCGGTTTTCGTACGACAGACGTGGTAAAATGAAAAACGCCTCCGATGGAATCACTGGCGATAACTCGCGAAACGATTGAACAATCTACAATAGACTACTACCGTACGGCTTGCGGCACTAGGCCGGACCTGCGGGTTGTGCGGATGGACAGTCGTGTGTTAATTGTCAAGGACTTTTTCCGTAGCGACCCTCTTTTCCGACGACTAGTTGGGCCGATTCTGATTAGGCGCGAGGTAGGCGCCTTGCGCAAGTTAGCTGGCGTCGACGGAATTCCCCAACTCGTAGGCAAAATCGACCGCTATGCCCTAGCAATGGAGCACATCCCTGGGCGAGGACTGAACAATGTTCAACCAGGCGAACTGCACCCCGAATTTTATGTAGAGCTTCGCCGGATAATAGACGAGATGCACGCGCGAGGCGTCGCCCACTGCGACCTGCGTAGCCGCGGCAACGTGATGCTTGGCGATGACGGCAGACCGTACATTGTCGACTTTGCCGCATGCGTGTTCCTTGGCAGGGGGATCAATCCGCTGATCCGATGGGTTTTCAACCAATTTGTCCTGGCCGACCAAAACGCCGTGCTGCTTGTTAAACAGCGAATGTCTCCCGAGCTTCTCACCGACGAAGACAAGACTGCATTATCACAACAGATGCCCTTCGAAAGACCGGCAAAGTTCATCGGTGAGAACGTTCGCAGGCTTACGAGGCGACTCCTCACGCGTCAGAATCGCTAATTCGCAGGAAGCTCTACAAACACGTTATTAAAATTATTGTTGTAAAATGTAACTTCTATTTAGCTCCAGTGGCCAGTCCCTTGTCGACCAGGTAGCGATAGCTCTTTTTGACGGCCTCAAGCATATCACCGGCGCAAGAGTCTAGCTCTACAATCAACCAGTCAAGAGCAACCGGGTCAGCTGTTCCTATGATCGCGGGCATGTTAAGCTTGCCCGATCCGACTGGGGTATGGGAGTGGTCTCCCTCGACCAGCATGCCGTCCTTGACGTGCATGAGATGAATTCGCGACTTGTACTTGCTGATCACCGACACTGGATCTGCTTTGCCAAAAGAGCACCAATACACGTCCAGCTCGCTGAATGCATCAGGCGCCTCATCAAGCAGTATCTCGTAAACGTATCTGTCGTCTCCCTCGACCTTATTGAATTCCCACCAGTGGTTGTGGAATCCGAACTTGATTTCGTATGGTTTTAATAGCTCTGCGGCTTCTTGGAACCTGGATGCCGCTGACTTGACCGCGTCCAAAGTTTCAAAGTCTTGTGGACCAAACCCTCCTATGACGCGAGGGTTGCCCAGTTCCGCATGTTCATCGGCGATCTCTTTGACCTTGTCGGCAGTAGGCACGCCTGCAAGATGGCTGCCGCATATTGTCAATCCCAAATCTGCTGCCACTTTGGCGATTTGCTTTGGATCATGTCCGTGAAGCCCTGCTAGCTCAACACCCATGTATCCAATCTCGGCAACAGTTTTCATGACTCTCGGTAGATCCTTACCACCGGGGTAGACCTCTTCGCGCAATGTGTATAGCTGTAGTGCAATAGGTTTTGCCATCATGCTCTCCTTGTTCTTCGAAAGTCATCCTGAAGAGGTTTCGCCGATTATTGGTGTATACCCTCTCGATTTTTGGACGAGTATACGTATTGTTGTTTTCTACAGGGGTTATGTCTGGCTGATCTTCTCGTCATTACGTCTAAGATATCTTGTGAACCACGATGAGGCAAGGCGAGCTACCTCTTCGAGCGCCCCGGGTTCTTCGAACAAGTGGGTTGCTTCGGGGATAATGACGATTTCCTTGATGCACACCAAAAGCTCGTAGGCTTGTTGGTTAAGAGGAATTACGGGATAATCACGGCCGCCCACTATTAAAAGGGTAGGGGCTGTGACTTGGGATAGAAATGGTGCGGCGAGGTCCGGTCTGCCGCCGCGTGATACTATTGCACTGACCTCATCTCCTAAACTAGCGGCGGCCTGCAAAGCCGCAGCGGCACCGGTCGAAGCGCCAAAATAACCTATTGATAGATCTGATGTCTCATCATCTGCTCTCAACCACTCGGTCGAGCTTATTAGTCGTTTCGCTAATAGCTCGATGTCAAAGACTTTGGATCGGTCATCCGACTCTGACTGTTCCAGAAGATCTATTAGCAAAGTTCCCAGGCGAGCCTCGCGCAGAACGGCTGCCACGAACTGGTTTCGTGGACTAAACCTTCCACTGCCACTTCCGTGTGCGAACACTACTATACCATGTGCGCCTTCCGGAACCACTAGCATTCCCGGCAGCCGTGCTGCGCCTGATTCGATCTCTACCTGACGATCCACTTGTATTCTCATTTGCCAAATTCACCTGATTATACTTACAAGTAATCTTCCCAGCGCTTCAGTTTGGAAAACCGCTCGCATTAGGGTAATGATTCGGTGGTTGGCACATTTCAAGACGTTTAATGCGTGGTTGGTGGTTGAGAACCATGTCGGCTCGTGGTGCTAAGGGTTGATCATCAAGCGTCGAGCCAAAGCGGATGCAGGATTTGCTCGCAGAACGGCTCTATATTGCTCCTCGGCTTCGCCGTAAAGCCCAACTGATTCGTATATCGTCGCCAATGCCAGCCGTGAACCGGGCATATGTTTTCGGACGGCCTCGATCTTTTCGATGTCGTCTTTGGAAACGATCCGAAATCCGGCAGCGGGCGAGTTTGCCCAGGTGTCATTTTTGTTGAACCTGACGCCGACTCGCCAGAAGTAAACTCTGCCGTGCTCGAGCGGAGTTGTGAGCTTGAGGCCCGTCTTATCTGTGGTACCAACAAATACCTCGTTCCCATCTTTGTCGGTCACAATGATTCGGTATGAATCGGCCAGGTCAACGGTAGTCCACCTGAAAAGCGGGCGATTGCTCATCACTACTATGCCTACTGGGAACATCTGCTTGGGCGCAGTTGGAGGGGGGGAGTATTCCTCACTTCTGATGTGAATTGTGTTCATCGCCACGCGAACCGGCTCTGAAGGCTTTATTCTACCGGTTGCGATTTTTTCGCTGATCAGTGCTGCTACCTGCGCCTCTAGCGGCGTCCTTATAGATTTGCCGTCTATGCGGACCAGATCGACTTTTCCATGGGATTTAACAATCTGGTATTTGCCGTCCTTGAGCAATGGAATAGTTCTCGAATTGACGGGCCTTGTTTCATTGGGTTTGTTTGCGACTAGTGTTGCCTGAGAGGGTCGGGGTGGTGTGACGTCCGGCTTTTGCTCGGGCTTGGGTGTTGGAAATGAAGGCGTGGTTGTAACAGCTACAGGCTTCGCGATGTGTTCCTTTGGTGGTTCCCTCAAAATGACCACGGCTGCTGCGATAACGCCAGCCGCCGCAAGTCCAGCGACAACTTTTCGCCACCACAATCCTATGGCCCACACATTGGTTTGTCTAGTCCCGCCGGGCCTGACACGCACTTTTTCACGGAGTGCTGCTTGCGACCGAAGTGAGATCATACGCTCGACGTCTCTTGCACAAGGTTCGCACAGTTTCACGTGCGCCTCCACTGATTTCAACTCGGCCGATTCAAGTGTTTCTTCGATGAATGCCGACAACCGCTCGTAATCCGGGCAGTCATTCGCACCGATAATTTCTGCTCCAAATTCGGCGATTGCTTGCGCGCGAACAGGCAACGTTTCCAATGCGACTCTACACGTCGCGCAAGTTGCGATGTGCTCATCCAGAGCCACAAGCATCTCCGGTTTCATATCAGCTTGTAGGAACCGTTCTAGTTCTTTCTCGCTTACGCACTTCATCGGACTATACCATTAGTTTTAAGACGCGAACAGTGAAGACATCTTGCCCCGAATCGAAACACACAATCAATATCGGTATCTACATGATAGGCATCTATCTGCTCGATTTATTCTGAGCGCGTCAAGTTATTATGATCGCGACGAGTTTTTCTAAGCGTGTCAAGTCGTTCTGAGCGCATAAAGTCATTCTGAGCGCAGCGAAGAATCTGTCTACATTAGTGTTTTATTGATGAAAATCAATTGTCTCCATCCGCGCCAGCGTTGTTCGTCGAACTGATCCTCGCAAACTTGAAATGGAATTACTCTTCCGTTGCCAGAGTAGATTTCCTCGTTCTTCTTCTTATTCTGCCCCAAGCTTTGAAACGTACGCTCGGAACGGCCCGTGTTGGTATACCCAGCTCTTCAGCAGTTACTGAATCTGGCAACGGCAACTTGCTTATTAAAGACGCAAGTCGCCGACGATCCGTCTCAATCGAATTTGCCACCTCGTTCATTCCGACTGCAGATACGATAGCCATTACTTGTTCCGGCGACAGGCCGTACAACATCACCTTACGCTGCTTGACAGAGAGTTGAATGAATTCTTTCCAGAACCAGGTCATAACGTGGTTGAACCACGAGGATTCTACTACCTGTGTCTCCACATCGGTATCGGGTGCTATCAGCCAGTCAACAGGGGCCGCCGAGTCAGTATCGGAGTCCGGAACGGCATCTATCGAAAGCGGTTCATCGGTACGAGCCTTAAGAAGCTCTGCCATACAGCTGGTGAGGACATCAATTTCAACAGGTCCGCCGCAGTAGTCCAGTATGACGGCAGCCAGTTCGTAGGTAGGAAGTTCCTGCGGATCCCGGTTTTGGAGGTGGCGTGATCTGAACTTGGCCAAGTCTTCGACAAGTCCTCTGCACTTGGCAGTAGCGTGGCGACGTTCTTTCCATTCTGCGTACCCGCAAAGCCTCATGCCGGTGTCGGGGTTATGCCAAAGAGAGAAACCTTCAACATTGCTCTTACCGGAAAATATTTCCATGAGTTCCAGTTTTAGGTTGTACCACTTCGGTCGCTTCCGGCGGATTGCGTCGCAATACCGATTATGAACTGCTTGGCGAACGAATGCCTCAAGGTTGTCGATACCTGAACCCGGTGTTCCGTCAGCACGAAGGGCGCTGATCTTTGACCAGATTGCAACAACGCACTCCTCCTCGAAATCTTCAAGATCGCTGATTTCACGCTTGCCTAAGGATTTGCGAACGAGCTCTCTCACTGCTTTGGAGAGGGCCTGTCTCTTATACACATCT
>JAOAGX010000001.1:0-7198 GCA_026415535.1 Armatimonadota bacterium
GTACGATTACTGCTGGACGCAGCTCAGGAAGCATATTGGGCGACGCCGTTACCGGATCGGAAGATGTCGTGTATCTGCTCGAAAAAGCTCGCAAGGACCGTAATGCGCTGGCAGTAATCATACGCGTAAACAGCGCCGGTGGCAGCGCGGCTGGTTCGCAAGAAATCTACGATGAGATCAACAGAGTCCGAAAGTCCGGTAAGCCAGTGTACTGCTCGATGGGAAGCGTTGCGGCCTCGGGAGGGTATTATATAGCCTCAGCCTGTGACAAGATCTACGCGGACGCAAGCACCGTCACTGGCAGCATCGGTGTTATATTCGAAACAGCCGACCTAAGCGCGCTTTTCAAGAAGATCGGGTTTAACCCACAGGTAATCAAGTCGGGCAAGTTTAAAGATATTGGCTCTCCGAACCGGGCGATGACTCCGGAAGAGCGCAAGCTACTAACCGGAATGCTGATGGAAATCTACGAGCAATTTGTCAAGGCCGTCTCCGATGGCAGACGTATGCCAGTATCTGAAGTTCGGAAGATCGCAGACGGGCGTGTGTTGACCGGTAGGCAGGCACTCAAAGCCGGACTAATCGACGAAATCGGTGGGCTGCAGGAAGCCACCGTGGCTCTTGCGAGGGCTGTGGGAATAAAGGGCGAGCCGAAAGTGATCGAATACGGCCGAAGAAGCTTCATCGAATCGATCCTAGGCGCGGAAAGCGGGACTTCGCCAAGCAATTTGATCGTGGACAAGCTACTCCGCCGCGAGTGCGGAATCAGCATTAAGTAGCGGCAACTCAGACCGCCCCTCCAGGAAACGGCGATGGCAAAAAAACTAATCGCAATCGATGGCAATAGTCTGCTATACCGTGCGTTTTTTGCCGTGAGGTACCTGTCCACCTCAGAAGGACAGCCGACTAATGCCATTTTTGGTCTGACCTCGATGCTGCTGAAGGTACTCGAGGAAAAACCCGACTACATAGCGGTTGCATTCGACACCCCCAGACCGACATTTCGCCATGAGGAGTTTCCCGACTACAAGGCTCAGCGCAAGGCAATTCCCGAAGCGCTTCTGCAACAGACAGAGATTGCGCGTGAGCTCGTTAGGGCGTTCAACATCCCGGTGGTGGAAGTGCCGGGTTATGAGGCGGACGACATCATCGGCGCAATAGCTCGCGAGGCAGAAAAACAGGGCGTGGAAACACTGATCGTAACCGGAGACCTTGACACACTTCAGCTAGTAAACGAGCACACAAAGGTTATGACAACCCAGAAAGGGGTATCGGATACCATCGTTTACGACGCCTACGCTGTCAAAGATCGGTTTGGCCTTGCACCGAAGCAGATGACGGATTACAAAGGACTTAAAGGTGATCCATCGGATAACATCCCCGGCGTTCCTGGGATCGGCGAAAAGACGGCAATCGAGCTTCTCAAGCAATACGGCACGTTGGAGAACCTATTAGAACACATTTCAGAGTTGCCAGAGGGTAGGGTAAAGAAAGCTCTCGAGGAACACCGCGAGCTTGCACGGCTTTCGAAGCGCTTGGCTACGATCGTCACCGATCTGCCCGATAAACCAAATCTCGAACAGTTTCGAACTCGCGAACCGGATTACGACGCCCTACGCGATCTGTTCGTCAGACTGGAGTTTAAAACATTTCTCAAGCGGTTGCCTGAGGTAGGCACAGCGGAAGGCAAACGCGCACTAGAAGAACGACCAACTCTCGGAGCGTGTCGGAGGATTACCTCAGAACAGGAGCTCCGGGAGCTATTGGACGAGATCGAAAGGGCGGGTGAGTGCGCCATTCATTGTCACATACGAGACGGCAAGTCGACCAGAGCCGAGCTTATAGGTATCAGCTTTTGCACGACCTCGCACCTAACCCCTATCCTCCCGGAAGAAAGAAACGAGGATAGGTCGGACCTGACAGCAACACCTAATCTCAAAACTGCTTACGTCGAGGTGATTGACACTTCGCGCGAAGGTTTGGGTCAACTGGAACTAGGCTCCGACTTCCGCGCTCCTCTCTCCGAGCTCAAAGCGGTTCTGGAATCAGACCGAATCGCAAAGTACTGCCACGATTCCAAGATCAATCACGCCGCGCTGGCGTTGCGAAACGTCGCGCTCAAAGGCGTGACTTTCGACACTATGCTCGCTGGCTACCTGATCGATTCGGGCCGGGCCTCTTATGAAATTGCCGACCTCGCCTTTGAGCGGCTCTCGCTCGAACTACCCGGGTTTATGCCGGACAAGGATTCCACTAACTCCCAGCTTCCAACTCCCAACTCCTACATCCGAGTCTGCGCTGAGGCCGAGGCAATTTACCGTCTTAAGCCTGTGCTTGAATCAAAGCTCGAAGAAGACGGACTGGGCAGACTATTTCACGACGTCGAACTTCCGCTGGCACCGATACTTGCCGAAATGGAGCTGACTGGTGTAGCGGTCGACGTCGAGCAACTCGAAGCGCTATCGATCACGCTTGACATAGACATCCGCGAGACCGAGCGGCGCATATACGAGATGGCCGGCGAGAAGTTCAACATAGGCTCAACTAAACAGCTTCAGACGATCCTTTTCGAGAAAATGGGGCTCACTGCCGCCAAGAAGACCAAGACTGGGTTTTCCACAAGCGCTGCCGCTCTGGAGGAAATGGCAGCTGACCATCCCATAATTGGCGAAATCCTCAACTGGCGTGAGCTCACCAAGCTCAAATCCACCTATGCCGATGCGCTTCCCAAACTTATAAATCCTGAAACCGGACGCATCCACACATCGCTTAACCAGACCGTAACCGCTACCGGCAGGCTTTCATCAAGCGACCCCAACCTGCAGAACATCCCGATACGTACCGAGCTGGGACGCGAGATTAGGAAGGCGTTTGTGGCGTCCGAAGGCAACATCCTTGTCTCGGCCGATTACTCGCAGATCGAGCTTAGAATCCTGGCTCACTTTACCAACGACGAAAACCTAGTCCGCGCATTTGAAAACGACGAGGATATCCACTCCGCTACGGCTTGCGTAATTTTCAATTGCTCACCGTCGGAAGTCACTCCCGAAATGCGTCGCAGGGCAAAGACAATCAACTTCGCGGTGATCTACGGTATGGCCGATTTCACTCTAGGCAGGGTGCTCGGCATATCGACGCACGAAGCCCGCGAGTATATCGCCACCTACTTCGCAAAGATGCCAGGTGTGAAGGCATACGTCGAGGAAACAATCGCAACCGCGCGCGAGCGTGGATATGTGACAACCCTTTTCGGCCGGCGCAGATACGTGCCCGACATTCACAGTTCCAATTATAACATCCGCATGAACGCCGAACGCGCGGCGGTGAATATGCCGGTTCAAGGAACAGCGGCGGACTTAATGAAGATAGGAATGATTCGCGTCCGCCAGTCCCTTGGCGATACTAACGCCAGAATGCTCCTCCAGGTCCATGACGAACTTCTCTTCGAGTGTCCGCCGTCCGAGGCCGAGCGAGTGGCCCAGATAGCCCGAAACGGCATGGGAGGAGCGCACAATATGCGAGTGCCACTTAAAGTCGACGTTAAGGCCGGTAAAAACTGGGCTGAGATGAAGGAGATCAGAAGCTAGAAGATAGATAGCTGGAGTTGGCAAATCTTCGCTCGTACTCCCTTTGCGCGTATCTATCCGTCATTCCTGACACGAAATCGCATACTCGCCGGGCAAGTTCGGCTGTATTTTCGACCCCAGATTTCCAGCCTCCACCCCCCATTTGATCCGGATGTTCCATATAAAACCGAAACAGCCTCTTGAGTCGCTCGCTCGCCTCTCTAAGGTCTGCGACCCCGCGTACATCCTTTCCGTATACGACAGCGAATAGGAAGTCCTTGAGCTGATTCGTAGTCCTTCTGAAAGGTTCGCTCATCCCGATCACGGGCCTTTTCTCTCCATCCGCCAACCCCCGACTGCCTACCTCTATCACGTCCTCGACCATCGCGCCGATTCGCTTCGAAAGGACCTTTCCAACCACAGCCACGGCATCGGTCGGCAAATCGTCCTCTGTGATAATTCCCGCGCGGATGGCGTCGTCGATGTCATGGTTGATGTAGGCAATGCGATCGGATATCTTGACCACTCGGCCCTCGAGCGTTGATGGACCGCGAGTATCGAGTGAAAGGTCGGAGTCACCTTTGGAATGATGAAGAATCCCATCTCTAACCTCGAATGTAAGGTTGAGACCCTCGCCGCACTTTTCGAGGACATCGACCACTCTCAAACTTTGCTCACTGTGGTGAAAATGCGATCCCGGAACAAACTCGCGCATTACTTCGTCAATCGCCGCCTCCCCGGCGTGACCGAACGGCGTATGTCCCAGATCGTGAGCCAAAGCGATTGCCTCCGTCAGATCCTCGTTGAGCCTGAGAGCTCGAGCAATCGTCCTGGCAATTTGCGCGACTTCCAGGGTGTGAGTGAGGCGCGTTCTGTAATGATCCTCTTCCGGGTCAATGAAGACCTGAGTTTTGTGCTTGAGTCTGCGGAACGACTTGGAGTGGATGATGCGATCCCGATCCCGTTGGAAGTCGGTTCTCACCGGGTCTTTGGGCTCCTCGCGTAGCCGACCCTTCGATTCCCGGGCCTTCACTGCAAATGGCGAAAGGATCCCGCATTCGAGTTGCTCGTACTGTTCTCGTATGGATTCTACTTTCGGCAAACTCACCGGATTAGGCCTCTCGGCACCTTATCGATGTCGCCTTCGCCTTGCAAAATCGTATAGCAAGTCATCAAGCATCTGTATTATCGTCTTTACAGGACGGCTTAGCTTGGCAAGCTCCTCGTTCGACACATAGCCCAGATCGCGACCTATCGTCAACAGAGTCACTAGCACATAGCACGTGCTCCTCGACTTGCGAAGATAGCGCTGAATGTAGGCAGCGGTATCGCCCCCGTAGCCTCGCGCGATTTCGGTGCTTATCGCGATGGCCGCCTTGCGAATTTCGTCGCGAAGGACAAAGTCCATTGTCCAACCACCGCAGTCAGTGTGTTCGTAGATAAGCACCGCGAGCGCACGAGCTTCCTGCATGACTTCAAAATTCTCTAGTTCATCGAACTCGTCCATTTCCAACCTCCCGATTGGGAAAGCCCCCGAGACGATTCGCAGAAGCTCGAGATAGGTCTAATCGCGAAATCTAGAATAACAGAAGCCAAAAACAGTTCTTTCCGGATTTCTGACTTTCAAGCTTGCTCAGTTGATTTTCGATTTCCCGAACACTCATCACAGGACAGCAATCAGAACCATTGGCTATTACCGCGTTCCGAGCTTCTCACGTTTCACGTTTTCCAACAGCAACTCAGCAATCCGCATCAAGTTTCTCTTTCAGATAAGCCTTAACTCCCTCGATAGGGATTCTGATCTGTTCCATAGTGTCGCGATCGCGAATGGTGACCTGATTATCCTCCTCCACAGTTTGCACGTCCACCGTAATGCACCACAGCGTTCCGATCTCGTCTTGTCTGCGATAAAGCCTGCCTATGCCCGCCGTGTCGTCGTACATCGTCGGGAAGCATTTCTGCAGGTCATGCGCGAGGTTTTTGGCCGTCTGAACAAGATCAGGGCGGTTGCGCAAGAGCGGCAGGACCGCAGCCTTTACCGGTGCGATGTCCTTATGAAACCGCAACACAACCCTCTTTTCGTTGCGCACTACCTCCTCGTGATAAGCGTCCGCAAGGAACGCCAGCGCTGCACGGTCTGCACCGGCAGCAGGCTCAATCACCCATGGAATGACGTGCTCCTTGGTGGCGTCGTCGAAAAACGTTAGCTCCTTGCCGGATCCCTCGCTGTGGCGAGAGAGGTCGTAGTTGGTTCGGTTCGCAATTCCTTCAAGCTCACCCCAACCGAAGGGGTAATTGTACTCGATGTCGGTCGTCGCCTTCGAATAGAATGAGAGTTCCTCCGGACCGTGTGCCCGCAGACGCAAGTTCTCCTCGCGGATTCCGTACTTGACGTACCAATTCCAACGCTCCTTAACCCAGTAGTCAAACCACTCTTCGTCAGTCCCGGGCATCACGAAGTACTCCATTTCCATCTGCTCGAACTCTCGCGTTCGGAATGTGAAGTTGCCGGGCGTGATCTCGTTCCGAAAGCTCTTTCCAATCTGACCGATGCCGAAAGGCAGCTTCTTACGTGTCGCCTGTTGGACGTTGAGAAAGTTGACGAATATGCCCTGGGCTGTCCCCGGTCGCATGTAGACTACCGCCGCATCCTCCTCGACCGGTCCCATAAACGTCTTGAACATACAGTTGAACTGCCTGGCCTCAGTAAGCTCGCCACCACATTCTGGGCAGACTCCACCTGTGACCTCGTCACCCCGAAACCGCTGCTTGCAAGACTTGCAGTCAACCAGCGGATCGGTGAAGTTCTGCACGTGCCCAGAAACCTCCCAAACCTTTGGGTGCATTAGTATCGCGGCGTCCAGGCCGACTATATCGTCTCTGGTGGAGATCATGTCACGCCACCAGGCTTCCTTGACGTTGCGCTTGAGTTCGACCCCTAGGGGACCGTAGTCCCACGTACTCGCCAGACCTCCGTAAATCTCGCTCGATTGAAAAATGAACCCGCGCTTCTTGCACAGGTTCACGAGGGTGTCCATATCAACCACTTGTCGGTTTGCCTCTCTTTCAGGTGTTACTTGTCACCAACGGTAATTCTACAAGGCTTCCGATGAGGTGGTCAAGTTGCACCCATCGATGGATGGACGGAGAGTGGCTGATTGTGACGAAACGCAATCCAGCGTTTCGGCGATTCGGCGATCCGCAGCTAAGCAAGAAAATCTCCGAAAACGCGTTCATCGCAACAACCTAATAAAACCGAGCCACTTTGATGAACGCCTGCCGAGGGTGTATAATCTCGTGTGGCCCGCGATCTTTAATCTGAAGCGCGGACGCGGAAACCGCTTACGGAAGGACCATTGGAGGAGCTAGACTCTATAATAGCGGCCGCGGTGGTCGGTGCCATCGTGGCCTATATCGTGACCCCCGTCGTAAGGCAGCTTGCCGGGCGTTGGGGAATCGTTGCGCATCCCGGAGGCAGGAGGGTACATGAGAGACCGACGCCATTGTTGGGCGGAATCGCGATGTATGCAGGTTTCGTGGCGGCAATCTTGGTGACCGCAGCCATCAGCCCGCGCATCCGCCTTGACAACCAAGTTTGGGGAATATTGGTAGGGGGCACGTTGGTCGCGCTA